>NZ_MEIH01000307.1:0-3543 GCF_001723155.1 Haladaptatus sp. W1 | reverse complement strand
AGAGAGTCCGTGCCACCGAACAGGAGGCCTGGCGGCATTCCTGCAGAGAAATCGAGCGGGTTGGTCGTATCGAGAACGAGCGTTCGATCGAAATTCTCCGGGCCAGCGAGATTACAGACGTCCTCTGCAGCGCCACCGAAGACGGCGAGGACTGCAGTATCGCCATACGATGCGGCATCCGAAAACGAGCCGACAGCGACTGTCTCATCGATTTCATCCTGCCAGTCACGGAGATCTTCAGGGCTCCGTGTCCCGAGTAGAACGTCCCACCCGTGTTGGGCGAATCCGCGACCGAGTGCTTTCCCCACGTCCCCACTGCCAAGAACACCGATTCGAGTGTTCGACATACCAGAGGTAGGTTCGATTCGATATTAAATCCGCCTTTCAGGGCGTGCTATCGGCAATTTTGAGCTGTTTAGTATCTCAGAATATCCACTGCCAATGATCTTGCCGGTGGATGCATACAGAACGCTAACCGCGAGGACGACGTCATTGACACCGAAGTCTACGAGGCCACCGATAGCGATCTCGTGCTCAGCGATGTACAGGATTAATGTTGACAAGAAGACGCCGGAAAAAACAGGACAACAGCGTGAACAGTACTCTAATGGGTACTCGTCGGTCTGAATAACAGGAACACGTTTTCCGCGTGTGAACAAGATCCACTGCTATCGTCACCGGCCGCCATTGGGATACCACACAGCACGGCCTGGCGTGTGGTGGTACCAGCGGTCGTCCTCGCGGATGAATCGCGGGTTGCGCCACCTGAACCGACCGTTGGCCGTGTACGAGAACGGGTCGGGCAGCTCCGACGCGGTCACGAGCGAGTGCTGGCAGGCCGTGAACTTCCGACGCGTCTGGTCGCTCGTTGGTGTGAACCGGTGTTCGACAGCGTCGTCGGCCATGTCCGCATCACGCCGGACCACGAGATTCTCGGCTTCGCTTCCTGGTGGAGCGGTCGCGCGCAGGTGATTGTCGAACGACGCAACAAGTTGAACCTGATCGGCGGTATACTGGCTGTCGCCTCCCACTTCACTGCCGGCGTAAATCGTCCCGCTGATACCGAGCACGAGCGCTGTCCGATCTCCGGTCGAGGCCGTCCGGACAGTATCTCGGCGTACGAAGCTAGCCACGTCGTTGCGACCGTGGACGAAGGATGAACCGAGCGCCCTCGCCCGTTCGTCGAACCCGTCCGGGATGGTCGGCAGGTCCGCGTTGACGGTGCACCCGACTCTCGGCGGATTCAGGATTCTATCGAGTACCTGCGGGAGCCCACGCGGAATCTCGTGGCCCTCGAACAGGTGCGTGACGAGACTGTCTCCCAGTGGGACGGCAGCGGCGACGCGTGTCTCTGGGCCCCAGCTGTCGCTAGCGAAGCCGTACGAACGACCGTCGGCCGCACAGAGGTCCATGAGGGTTCCCTGTGCGTCGCGGCCGACGACGGCTACCGGAGTCGAACCTTCCAGCGCGGAGCGCGGTTTCTCCATGTCCGAGAGGGCGGTCGGGAATAGCGCTATACGACCAGCGGTGGGATCCTTGACGGTGACCGGATCGGTTCCCTCCGGGAGGGGAACGCCGTCTGCGACGTACATCGGAAGTCCGCCTAATCCGCCAGACTGCATCGCGGCTCGAGGGGAATCGTGGGAGAGGGTGTTACACCCAGCGACGCTGCCAGCGCACCCAGTGGCGATTGTCGTGAGGAGGGCGCGACGGGAAAGCGGGAGCATTCAGCCACTGCTGGGCAATCCCGATATTTCAATCCTGTGATTCGAACCGGATTTACGACCGGCGCCAACTCGATTCGCCCGGGTCCACCCTACGCACATTTAACCGTCAACAGACTGCTCAAGTGCTATCCTTCCTACACCCTAATTTATCATCTGAGAAAGCGTACTGTGTATGAAGACCAGAAAATCATTGTTGGTTGATAATAACGATGGTGGTCATTGATTGGGGGTAACATAATGCAGACAATCGAAACTTGGTATGGCAAAGCGCAACACGAGCAGTCGTCGTCCAGGCGTGATGAACAGTGGCTCTATGGCGAACCCCAACACGAAGTAGCCGTCCAAGTGAACGTCGAACTCGGAGAATCAGATGCGTATCTTCGGTCCTGGGAGCGATATGCCCGAGAGCAGAACGAACGCATCGTCGAAACGCCGGACGCCATTCCACATATCGTTGATACCCCTGTTAAGGGGGAACGGAATGAGAGTGCTCTCTAGACGTCATTGATGCGGCAGTGTGCATGGGCGTTATCTTGCCAGTATACTGTTCATCGATGATTCCTACACCAAGATTCATAGAGAACGGAACCCTCCGTGACGAACTCGGTACGTGACGGAACCCAGATCGGTCGAACGATGGGAGAAAAGAGCCCACTCACCCACTCCAGCGGATGTTTCTCCGTCTCACGACGTTTCTCATCCCCTCTCGGCGCTCGCATGAACGATGAACTCCAGGGTTAGCTTCCCGAGGCACTCCGTTCGACGACGACTTTCTTCGTCTTTTTCGCGTCGATGCCGAAGAGGAACCCCGAGAGGAACAGTAGTTCATTCCCCACGTAATACTGCTGGATGACGTGATTCACCAACGATAGAATGGGATCAGGTGCGACACCGCCGATGAAGACCAAAATGAGTGCGATGATCGCTGCGATCCCCGCGAACCATCGCGTCACTGTCCCTGAGAGAAATCCGACGATGAATATTCCAATCGCAGTGATTAGGCTCATCGCTAGTTAGATTGGTTGGAAGCGTGTATCAAGCTAGTGGTGAATTATGATGTGTTTCGGACCCTCTCTAATTCGAATTCCCTTCCTACTTCGACGGAAAATTCCAGTGAACAGATAACTATACGGTCTTGCCGAAACCCCCGGACGTTATCGGTTTCACGAGTCGTGCTGAATGCAAAAGGTGTATTCAGCAGGTCGTTTGTATCAGCCGCTACGAACCCAAGGAGCCGACTGATTCAAACCGGTCCACCACGGGTGCACCTGAAGCGGTTATCCCGCTTGACCACCGAGAACCTATATGCAGTGTGAGACCGGCCAACGAGATCATCAGAGAACGAGAATATGAGGGCCCGGAACCGACGTTCGAAGGGGAAAGTACCGTGACCGACAATCGCCTCCCGGCCGAACATCTCTCGCCGCTCGCCACGCTCGTCGACGGGGTACTCGCAGGCGTCGGCTACGAGATGGCGGCAGCCACCGACGCCATCAACGACGCTGTCCCCGGCTATGGCGGTCTATTCGACCCCGCAACCACCCCGTCCGAGTTGCGTCGCGCGCTCGAAAGCTTGCTGGCGTCGGGTCTCGCCCGGCCATCCGCCCCCGAGCCGACGAGCGACACACTCATCCTCTACGTTGACGGTAGTTCACGCGGCAACCCCGGCCCCGCAGGTGCGGGTGCCGTCATCATGGATGCTGCCGGGGAGGAGCTCGCCCGTCTCGGCCGACCCGTTGGCTCCAAGACGGGGAACAACACCGCCGAGTACATCGCCCTCCAACTCGGACTCTCCGAACTGTTGGTTCGCTACGAG
>NZ_MEIH01000306.1:0-1624 GCF_001723155.1 Haladaptatus sp. W1 | reverse complement strand
TGAGGGCCCGGAACCGACGTTCGAAGGGGAAAGTACCGTGACCGACAATCGCCTCCCGGCCGAACATCTCTCGCCGCTCGCCACGCTCGTCGACGGGGTACTCGCAGGCGTCGGCTACGAGATGGCGGCAGCCACCGACGCCATCAACGACGCTGTCCCCGGCTATGGCGGTCTATTCGACCCGCAACCACCCCGTCCGAGTTGCGTCGCGCGCTCGAAAGCTTGCTGGCGTCGGGTCTCGCCCGGCCATCCGCCCCCGAGCCGACGAGCGACACACTCATCCTCTACGTTGACGGTAGTTCACGCGGCAACCCCGGCCCGCAGGTGCGGGTGCCGTCATCATGGATGCTGCCGGGGAGGAGCTCGCCCGTCTCGGCCGACCCGTTGGCTCCAAGACGGGGAACAACACCGCCGAGTACATCGCCCTCCAACTCGGACTCTCCGAACTGTTGGTTCGCTACGAGCCACGCAGGCTGGAAGTGCGCATCGATTCGATGACGGTCATCCGAGATGTCTGGGGCGGCGATGACCCGACTGAACCGGGCGTCAAGACATACAGCGAGGCCGTTACGGCGGCACTGTCGAGCATTCCGGACCACCAGTACACGCATCTGGCCGACAGCGACCCGAACCCCGCCGACGCATTGGCGACTGTGGGTGCCGATATCGCAGCCTTTGGACCGGGATAGTAGGGCACATCGCTTGAAATTCGAAATCCCGGCTCCGTCGAGATCCTTAGAAGCTACTAGAAGTCACAGACTGACTATACTCTCGACAGCCGTTCGGCAGTACGTTCCATTATTACTGAATTGAGTGAAATATCTCTTAATCGACGCCTGAACAGGTCGGTTAACTGTTCCCATCACAATCATATCTGAAATTTATGTTTTACTACCATCACCTATTTATAGGGAATTGTCGTACGAGGATGCGAGTTGGGCGGGGGTAGTGCTGTGGGCACCATGCGAGAGAAAAGAGAGACATCAACAATGAGTAACGAGACACACGACACGACGGCTGACTCCGAATCACAAACGATGCGAGCGACCCGCCGCACCGCGCTCCAAGGAGCAGGGCTTGCCAGCTTGCTCGCGATGGGCGTGGGCAGCACCAGCGCCCACCAGATTTCCGCGGTCTCGACCGGTCAACAGCGCCGGGAACAAGAGTCGACGGATACCGATACGGTCCCAGTAACGTGGGCGAACTACCCACGCGCCAACTGTCATGCGTCGTTTCAGTCAGCCGCCGACAGGGGTGGGTTTGGACAGCTCTATAATGTCCGAAATATCGCTCCTGTCAAGGATCAGTTGGACGTCGAGACAAACCGTGATACAATCTACTCATATGGAGTCTTTGATCTGACCGAGCCAGTCACCGTCACGCTCCCCGACAGCGGTGACCGATACATGTCAATGAATGTCCAGAATGAGTGCCAATATGTGAAGCTGAGTGTCACCGAGCCTGGCACGTACACGATAACACAAGATATGGTGGAGACGCGGTATGCTGGCGTCGCGATCCGCATATTTGTTGACCCTAACGACTCGGACGATGTGAAGCAAGTCCAAAAACTCCAGGACGAAATCGACGTGGAACAGGCATCGGAAGGGTCGTTCGAAATTCC
>NZ_MEIH01000305.1:0-48280 GCF_001723155.1 Haladaptatus sp. W1 | reverse complement strand
TCGGTGATCCGGAGAGTGATTATGTTGATGACGAGAGCGAATTGCTCTATGCACGTACCAGCAAGGAATCCGAATGACTTCACTCGATCGAGAGCATACGCAGATCACATTCTGGTCGACTTCTTGTTTGAAGGTGCTCCCTCACACTAGATAGCGATCAGCCATACCAACGAATAACTGCTAAGGTAGAATCCAGATCATCCGACGTGCTTCCGCCTTCTTTTTGCGAGTCTCACCATCATCCGTAAACCTGTTCGAAATCTCATACGCTGTCCGCCATGGCCATCTACGCTCCTCCGCAATTTCACACGTCATATAGCGTTCGAGCGGTTTCATGACCGCAAGGACATCCGCTGGCTTCCGTTCCTGAACGAACTCGCCCCTTCTCCTCGCGCTCTCTCACATCCTCTATCAAGATTTTTTAAACCTGACCTCTGCAACATCCCGAACCGGTTCTGACCCATCTGACGTCGTGTAGTGTGGGTCACCACCTGGATGATCAAATTCCTCGTTACCATCGTCCTTATGGAGTACCGCAGTAAGCGTTTGGGTGCCCGTCTTAGACGGGGACACCGCTATCTTGAGTCCACCGTAGTGACCTTGTTCAAGATACTCAGAGTGACCGATGATATTCATCATCTGATGATCACCTTCGCCGCGCATATGGTCTTCATGTCGACCTTCATGGATTACGATCCACCCGCCTTCCGGAAGATCGGCCCGCGGAACTACGATGGTGGTCGGTTTATCTTCTTGGACGCGACTGGTCTGTTTATTGAACGTGATACGGGGAGTTCTGGAACGTGTCTCGCCGCTGCAAGCCGCTCCCGAGTGCAGTAGTTATTCCTCCTCCAAGGAGACCTATAACTGTTCGTCGTGGTAATTCGTACATTGAGGCGTAACCCTCTGGTACATCCGTCACAATACCCGCAATAAAGATATTGCATATATGATTTATTATTTATCTCTCAATACACTAATTATATTCGTTTAATAATGAATGGGTGTGTTGAGAAAGTCGGTCAGTCACCCTGCTTACCGGGAGATTTCCAGCTGAGGATGACGATTAGCGACTATCTCGAACGACTCTACGATCGAGTTGTGACAATACTAACAGCAGAGTTGGGACGTGATTTATCCGAAAAAGAACTACCAAGCTGTGGTTCTCTACTCCTTTGCGAGCTTCTCGTACGTTTCGGCATGCTCTTTCCGCTCAAGTGCCGCCATCTCACGCATTACTTCACGGCGTTCCTGTGCTGTCTCCGCTGCTTGCAGTTGCTTCCGGAGACGGGCACGCTCGGCCGCGAAGTCAGCTGCTGTGTCCGAGTTCATTCGATATCCACTGGTACCCGCTCGAACCCCATCGTCGAAAAGTCACTGTCGAAGGCAAACAGATGCTCTATCTCGTGCTCTCGAGCAAGCACGGCACTCGTCTGGTCAACAAAGGAAATCTGCTGGTCGCCATATCGTTTCGAACTCCTCACACGCCGCGTCAAACGTCGCCTTGCCCACCGGTAGGATGTTGAACGTCCTGATTGGCGAACCGTCGAAAGGGCCTCAACGGCCGCTGTGTGACCAATCTGGTACAACATTAACGTCGCAAACTCCGAAAGCACATACCGACTGGTAAACACTGGCCCATCGCCGACCCTCACATCGCACGCAAAGCCCAGGAGGCCGTCTCGACGAACTCATCGAGTGTATGGGGTGTAACCAAGGCTGTATTCAGCGCATCTACGACGGTGCGGCCTGCCGGTGTGTGCTGAATCCGGCGACGGGGTTCGAAGCCGAACTCGGCGTCGGGACGCTCACGAAAACGACCGATCCGAAGGACGTCTTCGTGGTCGGGGTGGCCCGGCCGGAATGAAGGCCGCGGAGGTCGCCGCCGTGTTGGTCATCAGGTTACCCTGTGTGAACGGGACGAGACGCTCGGGGGACAGGTTCGATTCGCGAAGGAGATTCCGAACAAGGCCGAGTTCGAGAAACCCATCCTCTGGCTCCGTGAAGCGCTTGACCGGGAGAACGTCGATGTCAGGACCGGCGTCGAGGTGACGACCGAGTTCGTCGAACGAGCGGCCCCGGACACGGTCATCGTAGCGACCGGGTCCTCACAGCCGACGTTCCCGCGGGGGTATCACGGCCTCGGAATTCGTGCCGAAGACGTTCCGGGATGGGACGATGCCCGAGTGATGACAAGCACACAGGTATTGTCAGAAGCGGTTGGTCCGAGTGGAACGACGTACGAGGACCCCGGAGACCGAGTTCTCGTTATCGATGACGGGGAGCACCACTGGAAGGGCGTTGGCACCGCGAAGTTCCTCGCTGAAGAAGGGCGGACGGTGCATTTCGCACAACCGGGAGGTGACCCGGGTGGTGAACTCACCGGCCCGACGAAGGCGAAACTTCATCGCGATCTCTTCGGGATGGAAAACCCGGTCGAACTGCATACGTTTGCAACCGTCGACCGCATCGACTGGCCGACGGTGACACTCCAAACACAAGGTAAAGCGGTCGAACTATCCGACCTCGACGGCATCGTTCTCGCGGGATTTCACCGGTCGAACGACGGCCTCGAAGCTGCACTGTCGGATGTGGTATCGGAGGTTCGCGTCGTCGGGGATGCGGTTGCCCCGAGAACCATCAAAGAGGCTATTCACGAAGGGGAACGGGCCGCTCGTGAACTCTGATTTACGGCCCGAACTCGTCCGGTAACCACTGAACGGGAAACTATCGGCTCCTGTTCGCGGTTCGCACGGCGGCGCTCGTTGCGGAAGAACTTGCTCCATACGCTCCCGAAAAGCAGGGAGTGCGCTGTTCAATACGTGGTACCCGTCATGCCTACCGAGCGATAGTTATCCGCGTATCTCCAACTCATTCGTATGGGGGACCGTGAAGACGAGGAGTTCGACCCGGAGCAACGTCATGCCCGTGAGGTGGCGACGAAGGCAGCAGAGGAGAGTTCCGATTTCCTCTCGTTGATGCCCCACTACTATCGGGGCGAAGTCTCACAGATGTCCACTCGGTTGGACCGCTTGGACCTCACTATCGACTGGGCGATTGCCGTTATCGTAGCGATGCTCGCGCTGTCATTCGAAAGTACGGATAGTCCACCCTATTTTCTGCTGATCGGGATGTTTGCGATGGTCATGTTCCTGCTGTTCGACGTTCGGCGGTATCGCACGTACGATGCGACCCGCTCGCGTGTGCGAATGATCGAAGAGAACATCTTCGCCAATGCGTTCGATCCGGAGGGCGCGGTACACCGTGACTGGCGAGAAAAGATCGGTGCGGACCTTCGGAAACCGACGGTGAAAGTGTCGCTACGGGAAGCGCTGTCTCGCCGATTGAAACGGATCTATTTTCCGCTGCTCACGGTTCTCCTCGTGGCGTGGCTCTTCCGCATTACCGTCTTCGTTCCGAACGAGAGTCCGCTCGCGACCGCTGCCGTCCCGGGAATTCCCGGTGTCGTCGTCATCGGTGGTGTCCTTTTCTTCTATTTGCTAACGGCAGTCGTGACGTTTTGGCCGACCACGCGCGAAGCGAAGGGAGAGTTCCACGGCGAAGAGGCCGGAGACTGGAAAGCAGAAAAATGAGGACCGTACACCCGGACGGATGATTTCGGGGAACTGGCCAAAACGGCTAGAGGAGGGCGATGAGAAGTCGGGTCGTTGCCGGTACGGTCGTATTCAGCACGCCCATGCCGAACCCGAGTCCCGTGAACACGGCGAGGAGCGATACCTCGTCCCGATACGTCGATACAGAACTCCCGAGGGCGGTCAAGCAGATGACCGTGACCGAAAAGAGACAGATAAAGAGGGCAACGAGGAACGCGAGAAGGTCGAACACGAAGTCGGACCGCACGCTCAAAAAGTGGTACGTGAGATGCACCGTCGAGAGCGAGACCATCGTTTCACCACCGAGTGAATAGAGGAAGAAAAGACCGGAGAACACGGTGATGCCGATTGCCCCCAGTCGAAACGTTCGTCGCAGTGTGCGTTCGAATACCGTCGACATGGGCGTCAGTCCGACCGAACCGGCGTGGCCGAATCTCGTTCCTGGTCTCGTCTGAACACTCGCCGGGTAAGCCGACCGAGTGGGGTCAACGCTTCACCGAGACGGCCGGTGATGCCGGTGGGTGTCGCATAGACGATGACCGGGACACCGACGGCGTCGGCCCGCTGAATGACTTGGTCGGGAGTCGACCCGAGGACCCATCGTTTGAGCAACCGCGTCCGGGACGCTCCGATGAACAACGGCCCTCCGTTCTCGGCGGCGACGTCGATCACTCCGTCGGCGACGCTTTCGGCCGTGACCTCGTGGCGCTCGATGGCGATATCGGGTGGCAGTTCATCGAGGGTTTCCTGCATCTCCTCCGGCGTCCCGTTGTTACCGGTCGGGGTGACGTTGATGACGTGAACCGTTGCGCCCGCTTTCCCGAGCGTTCCGACGAGCGAGAGCATCGATTCGTGGTGCGGACCGCCGCCCACACCGACGTTGATGGCGTCGAGTTCCTCCGAGCCCTCCATGTCGAAGTTCTGTGCGAATAGGACGTCACAGGGGGCGTTGTATTCGACCGACTCCGCGATTTCGTAGTGTTCCTCGGGATATCCCATCAGGATGAGGTCCACCTCGGTACTGCGAGCAGTCTCGTTGATATCGAACCCGACGTCCCGTGAGATGTGCCCGCCGACGGTATACTCCGCGTTCACGTCCACGGTCTCGAGTCGTTCCATGAGTCGGTCGGCTCGCTTTTCGGCGGTCTCCTGGACCATCTCATACGGCGTCTGATCTGGTATGTGTGTGACGTTGAGGACGTGGATGATGGGGTTTTCGGCGCGTGCGTTCGCCAGCTTCGCCGCCAATCGCACGTAGTCGGGGGCGCGATTGATGCGCGCCATCGGTACCAGTACGCGGTAGCGGTCTTCCGGTTCCTCTCCTGTCGCCTCCGTGTCAGTATCGAGTTCCGATAGCGTCCCTTCTTCCGCTTGATTGTCCCCGGTCGTTCCGAGCGGTTGCGTTTGTTGTTCGACGGCGTGTCGGACCAGTTCGTCCACGTTGGGTGCGCCGCCCCAGACGAGATACGCAGCGATGAACAGCAGTTCGACGGCGACGCCGACCGCGATTCCCGTCGGCGGCAACTTCGCGATGAGCGCGAGATTGGCGACGATTCCCAACACGGGCAACCACGGCGAGAACGGGACCCGGATGGGCCGTTCGAGGTCGGGGAATCGACGCCGAGAGGCGATGAGCGCGACGTTGACGACCGCCAACGGGGCGAGCAGGTTCAGGTTCGCAAATCCGGTCAGCGCGTTGAGACCGAGGTGAAGCGGGCCGACTCCGCCCTCGCTGGGAAACAGCGTAATGAAGGCGACGATGAGGGCCGAAATGACTCCCGTCGTCGTTATCACGCTCCAGAACGGGGTGGCGTACGTCGGATGAATGCGGCTAAACCGTCGGGGTGCCTGACCTTGTTTCCCCATTAACGAACCGATACCCGACGCCGCCAGGATGGAGGCGTTCGACGCCGATACCATGCTGAAGATGGCACCGGCGACGATGAGCCACTTTCCGAACGAACCCAGGAACGCCGCGGCGACCTTTCCCATGGCGGTTTCGCCCTGCCGAGCGACTACCTCCGCGGGAATCGGCGAATTGACCATGGCGACGATGACGAAGATGTAGAGGACCGTCACCGTGAGAATACTCGCCGCGATTGCTTTGGGGACCGTCTTTCGCGGTTCGATGATTTCGCCCGCACTGGCGGCGATGGCGGAGAAGCCGAAGAACGTGATGAACGCGACTGCGGCGACGGAGACGATGCCGCCGACGTCGGTCTGAAAACCGGTCGCGAACTCCCCGACTGCTTGCGTAGGCCCGGCAAATCCGAAGGCACCGGCGACGAACACCACCAAAACGGCCACCTTCGCGCTCGTTACGAGCACCTGAAACGTGCCGCTCTCCTCGGTTCCCTTCGAGTTGAGGTAGCCGAGGAGAATTGCGGTGAGAACGGCGATACCGCCGTGTGGAATCGGTATGCCGTGGGGAATGATGAACTGGTGAAACCACTCGCCCATGGTGGCGAGGTAGAACGCTGTGGTCGCGCAATATCCGAGAAACAACGATGAACCGATGGCGAATAGCAATCGGTCCTCCTCGAACGTGCGCGAGGAAAACAGATACCCACCGCCGTTTTCGCTGTAGATGGAGGCGAACTCCGAGTAGGTGTACGCCGTGATACTTGCGATGACCGCCGCGATAACGAACGAGATAATCGCGCTGCTCCCCACCGCCGCCACCGCCGTCCCAGACAGTGAGAAGATACCGGCGGCAATCATGGTCCCGAGTCCGAGCGCGAACGCAACCTTGAATCCGAGTGTACGGGTATGCTCGACCATTTTACGTGGGGCCAGTGCTACTCAGATCCGAGCTATCCGGATACGTGGTTCGCTCGTTATCGCGATTCAATTCGCTTATGTCATCAGAAGAGATGCGTCGAAGCGATTCGTACTTTTCAGGGGGTCCGGTATCGTTTTCCGAGCACCATCGTATCATAATAATTCCTTCCAACAGAATGTGGTATTTGAGCATTATACTCGGTGGGGCTGCATATTCAAGCTGTAATTTGACTGTCCGGGAATCAGCTCCAGGATTTCCAGTGAGTGTCCCGGAATTCTCTCGGGAACCCTCCTGCATAGGTGCTCGAATCGGGTGGTCGAAAACACCGCTTCGGACATCACGTCGAAGAATCGAATCCGAGGAGTCGTTATCCGTGTTCGAGACGAAAGGACGGGTATGGCACAGATTACGGACCTCTTCATCACAGGGGCCGGGTCCG
This sequence comes from Haladaptatus sp. W1, assembly GCF_001723155.1. Taxonomy (NCBI): domain Archaea; kingdom Methanobacteriati; phylum Methanobacteriota; class Halobacteria; order Halobacteriales; family Haladaptataceae; genus Haladaptatus; species Haladaptatus sp. W1. Next base: position 41,445 of record NZ_MEIH01000305.1, on the reverse strand, counting down.
AACCGATGCAGTCGGTCACGGAGGTACACGCGGTCGCCGACAGGGGACTCCGGGGCGACCGATATTTCAACGGAACGGGCTACTACTCCCCCTACGACGTCTGTCAGGTCACGTTGATAGCGAACGAAGCAATCGACGAAATCGACCGGGAGTTCGGCCTTGATCTGACGGCTGGCGAGCATCGACGCAACGTCGTCACGGACGGTATCGACGTGCACGACCTCCTAAAGCACCGCTTTCGAGTCGGTGACGCGCTGTTGGAGGGGACGAGACCGCGGCCGCCCTGTGCGCACGTCGAACAACTTAACGAACAGGAGGGCGTCGCCCGAGCGCTCAAAGACGGCCGCGGTGGAATCTGTGCGGATGTGGTCGAATCCGGACGCATCGGCGTCGGCGATTCGATTTCCGACATCGAGGCGATGGACAAGACGGCGAGCATCATCGAGCGACTCCGGTCGAAGTAGTCGGCGAACCCTCACCACGTCGTCGGCCCGGACGGAAACGGACGGTACCACTTACTTGCGGCCGTCCGTAGTGAAGCCGGTATGACTGACAGTCCGTTCGGCGCGAGCATTCGCGTGGCCGAGGTGCGAGAGGCAAAAGCGTTCCCCGAAGCGGAGAAGCCCGAGATGGTCAAACTCCGGTTGGATGTGGGCGACGAATCCCTCCAATCCGCGGCACAGTTGGGGTATCACCACGACGTCGACGACCTCGTCGGGATGCAGGTGCTCTGTGCGACGAACTTGGGTTCGGTTCGGATTGCGGGGTTCGAATCGGAGGCGCTGACCGTCGGCGTCCCGGGCGACGACGGCAATCCGGTCCTCGTCACGCCCGAGAAATCGGTTCCTCCCGGTGGAACGCTCTACTGAATCGGATATCGCTTTTCCGTCGGCGCGCCGCCGCGGAATACCGGTGAAGGCCGTGCGGGAGCCGAACGTTGATGGTCCCGGCATACGAGCGGAGAGCCATGGCGAGAGCGACCGTGTACGAGGACGTCGAGAGCGACCGGGAACGACTGACATCGATGGCTCAGCGCATCTGGGAGACGCCCGAACTCGGCCTGCAGGAAGAGAAATCCGCGCAGGTGCTCATCAACCGGTTGATGGAAGAAGAGTTCGACGTCGAGGTAGGCCTTGGCGGAATGCCGACAGCATTCAAGGCTTCGTACGGAAGCGGCGACCCGACGGTCGGGATACTCGGGAGTACGACGCGCTCCCGGACCTCTCCCAGAAGGTAACGGCGGAACACGACCCCGTTGAACCGGGTGCACCGGGTCACGGGTGTGGTCACAACCTCTTCGGCGTCGCCGGCGTCGGCGGAGCGATTGGCGTAAAGCGCGCCATCGAACGCGGCGATATCGACGGGACCATCGAATTCTACGGCTGTCCGGCGGAGGAGACGCTCGTCGGGAAGGTCTTTATGGCCCGTGATGGCGAATTCGACAGCCTCGATGCGGCTATCACGTGGCATCCATCGACCCTCAGCACGCCCACGCTCGACCGGTCGCTCGCGCTGGACTCGATTCAGTTCACGTTCGACGGCGTTTCCGCACACGCGGCGGCCGCACCGGAATCCGGGCGCAGTGCGCTCGACGCCGTTGAACTCCTCAACACGGGCGTCGAATACATGCGCGAACACATCTCCGAGAAGGCCCGCGTCCATTACGTCATCACGGACGGCGGCGACGCTCCTAACGTGGTCCCTGCGAAAGCCACCGTGTGGTACTACGTCCGTGCACCAACGCGTTCCGAAGTCGAACAAATCAGCGACTGGTTGACGGACATCGCCGACGGTGCGGCCACGATGACGCAAACGGACGTGGATCGCCGATTCATCACCGGCTGCTGGGACTACCTTCCCAACCGTGTCGTCTCCGACGTCATCTGGGAGACCATGCAGGAAGTCGGCGAGGTCGGGTACTCCGACGACGACAGAGCGTTCGCGGGCGAACTCAAGGAAACCGTCTCCGACGAACGGATCGAGGCGAGTCTCGAAGACGTGCCCGAGGAGTACGCGGCGGAAATACGCGACGCGAACCTCTACGATGTCCCGGTTCCACCACACGCGGAGGGTGACGTCGGCGGTGGTTCGACCGACGTGGGTGACGTGAGTTGGATTACGCCGACGGGTCAGTTCCGAGCGGCGACGTGGGCGGTCGGAACGCCGGGACACACGTGGCAGGCGACCGCAGCGAACGGCGATTTCGGGAAACAAGGCGCCGTCTACGCCGCGAAAGTGCTCGGCGGAACCGCGTACACGCTCATCGAGAATCCGTCTATCATCGCGGAAGCGAACGAGGAGTTCGACGCGGAAACCGGTGAACAGAGCTACGAGACGCCGCTTCCGCCGGAAACAGAGCCGCCGTTCGATAACACCGCGCCGTGAGGTGAGTCGAAGTCAGTGGTCGGCGAGGTGGACGCGCCCAGGGTCTTCCGACCGCTCACACGAATATTGTCTCTCTCACAGTAAGGTACCAAAGCAGCGAAATCGGTGCACTCCGCCCGGTCGACGTACGGAATCCGATATCGTCAGACTCGCATCTCGTCGCCGGTCTCCGCGGTCTCTGTGATTCTTAGTTTGGGATAAAGGAGCGTATCGAAAGCAGACGTCGTGTGACGTCTGCCTCGTGGCGTGGACGACAGGCAATCATTCCTGACAACCTTGGTTGGATGACTATACGACGACGATTTTGTGTTAGTCATTCTCTCACATAACCTTTGCTATTAGACAGATGCGCTGTGTAGATTTCCGTTCACCTCGTGACTCAAACGGCACTCCGATCTCAACGGACATCTCCCTTAAAAAAGAGTTCCCGTCCGGTCGCCGTACGAGGCGTTAATCGTCGGCCACAGCGGGTTCCGGATTCCTGTCGAGGAGTCGATTGAACGCATCGAGCATGACGGTGACGCTGGCGCGAGTGATGTCCGAATCGCTCGCGTTCACCGTCACCGAGTGGTCGCCGTGCGAGACCTCGACTTCGACGGTGACGAGCGCGTCCGTCCCGCCGGTAATCGCATCGACGTGATACGATTCGAGCGTTGCATCGATGTCGAGCGCCCGCCGCGTGGCGGTGATGGCAGCATCGACGGGACCGCTCCCGACACCGCTTGCCACCTGCTCTTCGCCGTCGACGGCCAGTCGAACACTCGCTGTCGGCGTCGCACCGCCGCTTGTCGCGGTGAGGTCCAGCAGTTCGACGCGCTGGTCCCGTTCGCGGCCCTGTACTTCGTCGGCGATGGCGAGCAAGTCGGTATCGGTGATACGCTTTCCGCGTTCGCCGATCTCCTTCACCTGCTCCACTATCGCGTTCAACTCGTCGTCTGTCACGTCGACGTCGTGTTCGTCGAGTGCCGCACGAACACCCGCCCGTCCGGCGTGCTTTCCGAGAACGAGTCGCCGCTCGCGGCCGACGGCACTCGGCGAGTACGGTTCGTACATCGCGTCGTCCTTGAGCGTCCCGTCCGTGTGGATGCCCGACTCGTGCGTGAATGCGTTCTCGCCGATGACGGCTTTGTTCGGCGCGAGCGGAACGTCGGTCGCCGTGGCGACCGTCTGCGCGAGGTCGTACAACTTCTCGGTCGAGACGGTCTCGACGTCGTATCCGTGGTCGAGCGCGACCGCGACTTCCTCCAACGCGACGTTTCCGGCGCGTTCGCCGATGCCGTTGACGGTGGCGTGAACGAGGTCGGCCCCGGCCGCGACGCTCACCAGCGCGTTCGTGAGCGCCAAACCGAGGTCGTCGTGGGTGTGCGTGCTCGTCGGACCGAGCGGAGCCAATCGAGAGATGACGTCCGCCGTGCGGTCCGGCGTCGCGTGCCCGACCGTATCGCAGTAGCAGATGCGGTCGGCACCGGCGTCGAGGGCCGCGCGCATCAGTCGTTCAAGGAAGTCGAGGTCGGCGCGTGACCCGTCTTCGCCGAGGACTTCGACCCACAGGCCGTGGTCCTTGGCGTATTCGGTGAGACGGACTGCTGTCTCGACAACATCGTCACGCGTCGTGCCGACTTTCCCCTCGATGTGGCGGTCGCTCGCCGGTACCACGAGATTGACACCGTCGACGCCACAGTCGAGCGCCAAGTCGATGTCGCCCTTGATACCGCGAGCGAAACTCGTCACTGTCGCGTCGAGGCCGAGGTCGGCGACGCGCGAAATCGTTTCTCTCTCGCCCGCTCCCGTGCACGCACTGCCCGCCTCGATGACGCCGACGCCGGTCGCATCGAGTTTTCGTGCGATTTCGGCTTTGTCCGTCGGCGTCAGTGAGATGCCGGGCGCTTGTTCGCCATCGCGGAGCGTGGTATCGAGGAACTGTACGTCAGAATCGGAAGGTGGAGTTTGTTCGGGGAAGTCCCCGAATAAATCGATCCCTGGTCATGATAGCCAGTTCAGTGTGCTACCCAGACCCATATAAGGTGAGTGAGACTGGCAGATATTGTGGTTTGTAAACGACAATGACAATCATTGCGACATAATCGTCGGTTGTGGAACACGGCGCTTTTCGTCCGCCACCGGTGCCGAACCGGGTACCCGAGGAGCAGTCCCAAGCGGTCCAATCGTTCCGATAGTTGAAACTGTATCAGCGGCAACTTTTATCCATATTCGGAGAGAGACAACGGTATGGAAGACGTTTTGGTAGGACGGCTCATGTCTACCACGCTTCAGACGGTAACGCCCGAAACGCTCGTGGAAGAGGCGGCACAGAAGATGCTTTCTAACGACGTGGGGTCGGTTATCGTCATCGACGACGAAAACCACCTCGAAGGTATCCTGACGACCACTGATTTCGTCGAAATCGTGGCCGAACGCCAGCCCAAGGACGAAACGCCCGTCTCCGCCTACATGACTGCCGACGTGAGTACCGCGTCGATACAGGATTCGATTCGAGAGGTCTCCGACCGCATGGTCGAAGGTGGATTCCATCACATGCCCGTGGTCGACGAGACGGAGGGCGTCATCGGAATGATTTCGACGACGGACCTCACTGGGTATCTCTCGCACGTACAAACGCCGAGCCCATCGCAAACGGATTCGGCGCAGTGAATTCCGCGGGAAGTATTCATCCGATGTGGTGAAAGCTGACGAAAAGCGAGGGAGGTGGCTTACCGTGTCGGAATCTCGACGCCGTGCGGATTATCGAGCGATTCACCGGCAAGTGGCATATCCCAGTAGTCTGCCGCATCGACATCCGCAATCGAGCCATCAGCTATCGCCTCGAAGGTGCTCATGAAGCCAATGGTCGTCGCTTGAACCATCCGGCCGATACCTTGTTGCCCTCGATGGTCCGTTTGACCGGATACTTCGTAGAGTAATCCCGCTGCACCGGTCCGCGGACAGACCGTATCGAGATACGAGCCCCAGAGAGGATAGTAGCCGTAGCGAGTGATACTGTCGAAGACGCTGTTGCCCCGTTCAGCGAGTGCTCGTTCGATACACACGTTGAGTTGGAGCGAGCGTTCGCTCGTCTCCGCGTCGATAAACGGGTCGACTACTCGTTCAACAGGTGCAGCAGGGTCGTTGAACGGAGAGCGCTCGCGATATGCAGGACCGTACGCGGGCATGACACTCATAATCGTCTCTTTCGACGGTTGATTTCCAGTCCCGGAGTCCGGGTCGATATACCGTCCCTGATGGTGATGAGTGATGGCATAATCCGGGTCCGCACGGAGTGCCGACTCGGCCACCGCGCGTACTTCCGGGGTGAGCATGAGGCCGCTGTTTTGGAGCGTGTACCCATCGTAGTTGACGTCGTAGTAGCGCTCTCGATACCACTCCGCATCCTGCCCGGCGATAGCGTCGGCATCCAGCGCGATATTGAAATCGCGATTCATGTCGTAGCCCGCGGGCGCATCGTCGGGAACGGCGTAGTGGTAGTACGGCTCGTATGCCGAATCGGTCGGTTGCCAGGCTTGGGTGTTGGTTCGACGGCCGATCCACTCCGTCGTCCCATCGTCGTCGATGTCGTATTCGAACATCGCTCCGTCCGGGTTGACCCGTGGGACGATGGTAAACGAGAGATTCTCGCGCAGCATTTCGATTTGGGGCGAGTCGCCGAGCGCAAGTTTGCGAATCAGGTTGAGCGAGACTTCCGTTCCAATCGGCTCGTCGCCGTGGATTTGGTTGATGAGGTGGATGCTCGTATTTCCAGTCCCGACGGTGACTTCCCAAAGCGGAGCGCCACGACCGGCCGACCGTCCGATTTCCGTCAGTGTGATGCGGTCGCTTTGTTCGTCTATTGTTTGCAGTTCCGTGGTGAGCTCCGCGTTGGTATGCAGCGCATCGAGATTGTACGCGTGCTTGTTCCCTGGCCACGGTCCTCCTGGTCGGTAATCGCCGCGACGATTCTCGGACGTCTTCGCAGCTGCAGATTGGCTGGTGGCGAGTCCGAGCAGAGCGGTGCTTGTCGCTTTCAGGTATGTTCTGCGTTGCATCGTGTATCTTAGTAACTTCCTCGAAGGATATAAAATAAATTACAGTAAAAATATATATTTCTGGTACCGAATAATATTGTGTCGAACCAGCGACGACAGGGATTCCACGCTGGGATGTCAGTCGATACGGTCGAGACCCGTTCGTCGGTCCGCAGAAGGGACAAACCGGCCGAATTCCCCTCCATTCGATACCGATTCACTCGAATGGCAGTCCCTGCCGTTACCAACGTTATTTAGTCTCCGTCCCTACGACAGGTCAGTATACGATGGTACATGCTAGCGTTATCGGGTGTGGAAACATGGGGGGTGCCCTCGTGCGGGGACTCTCCAGAACTGGAAACCATTCCGTGGTCGCATACGACGTGGACCCGGACGCCCTCGATGCGATATCGGGGCACTGCTCGGAGACGACGACGGATATCGCGGTGGCAACCGAGCCGGAAATCGTGTTCGTCGCGGTCAAACCCGATTTGGTCGGGGGCGTCGTCTCCGAACTCGACCTCTCCCCGGAACAAACGCTAATTACCATCGCGGCGGGCGTTTCGACGGCGGCGCTTGAAGCGAGGACCGACGCAACGGTCGTTCGGGTGATGCCGAATCTCGCAGCCGAATCGGGAACGATGGCGGCGGCGGTCGCCGGGGAGGAGGTCACGGAAGACGTCGAGTCGCTCCTCGAAGACCTTGGCGTCTTCGTCGAGATAGACGAAGAGCAGATGGACGTCGCAACCGCCGTCAACGGCAGCGGACCCGCGTTCGTCTTTTACCTGCTCAACGCGATGAAGTGGGCTGGCGTCGAGAGCGGCCTGCGTCCGGAGGACGCGACGGTACTCGCCGCACAGACGTTCAAAGGGGCCGCCGAGACCGTGCTTCGGTCCGACGAGAGCATCGAAGAACTGATAGACGCGGTATGTTCACCGAAAGGAACGACGATAGCGGGGATGGAAGTCCTCCGCGGCAGTTCCGTTGAGGCAACGATTGGGGAAGCAGTGGCGGCGGCGGAAAATCGCTCGAAGGAGTTGGCACCCGACTATGACGACGAATGAGGCCAGAGAAACGCGGGCACTAGAACGCGCGAGACGGACGGCGGCAACGGCCGACCGAATCGTCATGAAAGCCGGGACGAACTCGCTGACAGACGAGACGTCGAAGCTCGACGACGAAAAGCTCGACAAACTCGTCGACGACGTTATGACGCTCCGTGAGCACGGGCGGGAGGTGCTCTTCGTCTCGTCCGGTGCCATCGGTGCCGGGAAGGGCCGGGTTGGGTATCCGAACGATACCATCGAGGAATCCCAAGCCCTGTCGACCGTCGGCCAATCCCACCTCATGCGTCGGTACACGGAGAGTTTCGAACGCTACGACCAGAAGATTGCCCAGATTTTGGTCACGCAGAACGACCTCGATAGCGCAGAACGGTTCACCAACTTCAAGAACACCATCGAAACGCTGCTGGAGTGGGGTATCGTCCCGATAATCAACGAGAATGATGCGGTCGCGACCGAGGAGATTCGGATCGGCGACAACGACATGCTCTCGTCGTCGGTGGCGGTCGGCGTGGACGCGGACCTGCTCGTCACGCTCACCGACGTCGGCGGCGTCTACACCAGCAACCCGAAGGAAAATCCCACTGCGGAGCGCATCGAAGCGGTGGGTCACAACTACGGGGACGTACAGAAGATGGTCGACGAAAGCGCGACCGCCAAGTTCGGCGGCATCCAAACGAAGGTTGCGGGCGCACACTCGGTGAGCGAGCGTGGTATTCCGGCCATCATTGCACGGTCCACCAAGGAGGACGTCGTAGACCGAATCGTAGACGGAAACGCGGTCGGAACGATATTCATCCCGGAAGACGGAGCCAACGATGACTGAAAAATCGACGGAAACGAAAGTGGAAGAGGCGGAGAGTGCCGCACTGGAACTCGCGCAACTGTCGGACGACGAGCGGTCGGCGGCGCTGAACGCGATTGCCGATGCGATTATCGAGCGAAGCGACGAGATACTCGAAGCCAACGAACGGGACGTTAGCGAGGCGGAAGAACTCCTCGCGGCGGGGGAGTACAGTCAGGCCCTCGTGGACCGACTTGAACTCTCGCCGTCGAAGCTCGATAGTATCACCGAGATGGTTCGGAGCGTCGCCGCCCAGGACGACCCGTTAGGAGAAACCCAAACGGCGCGCGAACTCGACGAGGACTTGGAACTGTACAAGTGCACCGTTCCCATCGGCGTCATCGGAACTATCTTCGAATCTCGGCCCGACGCGCTCGTCCAAATCGCCGCCCTCGGCCTCAAGTCGGGGAACGCGGTGATACTGAAGGGTGGCAGCGAGGCGAGCCATTCGAACCGGATACTTTTCGAAATCATTCGGGACGCGACGTCCGAGATGCCCGACGGATGGTCTCAGCTCATCGAGGCGCGAGCGGACGTCGATGCGCTGCTCGACATGGACGACGCCATCGACCTCCTCATGCCGCGGGGCAGTTCGGCGTTCGTCGAATACATACAGGACAACACGAGTATCGCCGTCCTCGGCCACACGGAGGGCATCTGTCACGTCTACGTGGACGACGCGGCGGATCTCTCGATGGCGACGGACATCGCGTACGACGCGAAGGTGCAGTATCCCGCCGTCTGTAACGCGGTGGAAACCTTGCTCGTCCACGAGAGCGCGGCCGCGGAGTTCCTGCCGAAAATCGCCGAGCGGTACGAGGATGCAAACGTCGAGATGCGAGGCGACGAGGCGTCTCGTGCAATCGTCGATATGAAACGGGCAGAGTCGGACGACTGGGCGACGGAGTACGGCGATTTGGTCGTCGCCGTCAAAGTCGTGGACTCGCTTGGCGAGGCCATCGACCACATCACCACGTACGGGTCGAAACACACGGAGTCGATAGTGACCGAGGACGCGGAGCGTGCGAGCCGTTTCATGCGCAGTCTCGATTCGGCGAGCGTGTTCCACAACGCCTCGACTCGGTTCAGCGACGGCTACCGGTTCGGACTCGGGGCCGAAGTCGGAATCAGTACCGGAAAGATACACGCGAGGGGACCGGTCGGCCTGGAAGGCCTGACGACCTACCAGTACTACCTCGAAGGCGGCGGACAGGTCGTCGGAACCTATGCCGGGGCGGACGCCAAGCCGTTCACGCACGAGGATTTCGACGGGTCGTGGACTCCGGGGTCGCTATCCGACCGATAGCGAATCGATAGCGCCAGAATCGGAGCCGAAACGATATATTTCGTATTTTCTCTCACTGAACTCATATTTTCTCGGCGCGCTCGACCGTGACATCGCCAATTTCGTCGTCGGTGACACTCGAGTTTCCATCGTCCTGTAGACCTACCGAGGCGTAGGTGAAGTGGGGCGAACGCTCCCGCTGACTTTCGTGTCGGAGCGGCCGACTCTCCCCCACTTTCGTCCCTGACTGTTCTCAATTTCTACAAATCTTTATACTGATAGCTGTCCTATCTATAGTTGGAGAGGCGAGGGGCGCTCACCGGGGGTATCGACGAACGACTGGTCGTCGGGGGTGAGACGACCGCTATGAATCCGGCCGTTGCGTACGGTGTCCGTGAGGTCCCATCGACTTTCGTATTCCGTCGCGCGATTCCGCGACGAATTTCACGCGTTCCTACTCGGTAGGGGGGTGACACAAATGAAAAATGAAAAACAAGATGTGGGGTCGGAGTACGACCGTGGCTACGACGAGGGATACGAACAGGCATCGCGCCGCACTCGGCGGTCGAACCGCCGTGGAACGCTGTCCATCGTCATCGGAGCGATTGGCGCTCTCTTGCTGGCGATACTGGTGGTACTGGCGCTCTTCCTGGGTGGGATTTGGCTCGGCTCGCTCGTCGCCGACCAGCCAGCGAACGCGCCGGTCACGCCCGTTGTCCCGGCGGGAACGGGAGTCACCGGCGACGTGACGGTGGTAGAAGGAGACACGACGGTGACGGTTGCGGGGACCGGCGTCGCGAACGTGCCGATACCCGGCAGTGGGCACATCGCTATCATCGTCGAACCGACGACGATAACGCTCCCGACGAACGGTGACGTGTCGTCGATTTCGATCCGAACGGGCGGCGTTTCCGTTCGCTGGTAACATCGGTCCTGATTGCCGAACGACTCAGGAGGGATAAACGGTGCACCTTCGGTTGCTCGTCCGGTCGGCACGCATCATCTCGGACGGGGGCCGGTTCTCGGAATCGTCGACTCCTCCATCTCGGTCATCCAGTCCGGGTACTCCTTGCGTTCGGTTCCGTCGTATTCCGGGTCGCCGGACATCGCTTTGATAGTGCGGGCGTCGTCGAGATTCCAGACGGCACCGTCTTCGTGAAAGAGGCCATTCACCACGCCTTGGCGACGGAAGTGGAGTTCCGAGGCCGGCCGTAGCATGAGCGACCAGAAGAAGTTTCCAATGTTCGCTTCGTGAATGAGCGGGGCGAGCGACGAGTAGTCCGGATAGCGTGCTTCGCCAGTCACGTCCGCGAAGAACCCTTCTCCCGGCCGCACCCGCTGCCATTCGGAGAGCCACACTTGCTTTCCCTGTCTGGATTTCGTGAGCGCCGCCTGTTCGAGCACTCGCCGAAACAGCGCTGGGGTCTGTGCGAAATTGTAATGGAATTGGAGAATGTCTAACCCCCAGTCGAGATAGTCGGTATTGTTCGCAAGGCTCGTCGACCCCATGGTGAGCGGAACCGAACCCCGATAGTGTGTCAGCATCTTCGCCATCGCCTCAACGAACTTCCGAGACGACCGCTTCCATCCCGGTTCGTTCGAGAGTTCGATGGCGAGCAATCGTTCGTCATCTCGGTATTTTTTCATGAACCAGTAGATGAAGTCGCGGGGGTTCCCCAGAGTTCCTTGTCCAACATCGTTCTCGTCGATGGGGAAAACGTTTGAACGCCTGTGAGAAGCTCCGAGCCGTACAAGTTCTCCAAGGTCGGCTCTTCGCCGATACTGTCGAACAGGCCGAGAAGGACCTCGATGCCGTACGAGTCGGCTGTTTCGAGAAAATGTTCCAATCGCTCTTCGTGTGCCGTACGGTCTTCGAGCCAGAATTCGTAGCTCAACCACGTCCTGATGGCGTTCAGGTTCAGGCTGGCGGCGTACCCGAGGTCGCGCTCGATAATCGCAGGGTCGTACTCGTGCCACATCTGGTATCGGTTGAACGCCCGCGTCGGGATGTAGATGGCCCCACGGACCTCAACCGGGTCCCGATTCAATGCCAGTTCGCGCGACAAAGCGTTTACACCCTGTGTGCGACCTGTCTCATTGGCTGACGAGACGGACCACGCGTTACAGCCAGCGAATCCGATGGAAGAGGAGGTTGCACCCACTTGGAGGAAACGACGGCGGGAAATCCGGGAATCCATTCCTAGAGGGTCGATTGTCGAGTCGTACGATAAAGACTGTGCCCGCTGGAGATGATTTTACATATCGGTGAGTAGTGTTTCTCCACATCCACATGATAGGAGGCCGAGTGAACGTGGACGCGTACAACGCAAGTCACGTATGCGGACGAATCCGAACGACCAGCACGCCCGTATTTTCGTACGAGATTTCGTATTGGTCACTTCGTTCGAGCGAACGACGCATACGGCTCGATTGTACGGTGGAAACTCCCCGTACCGTGTACTGTCCTTTCGGGATATAGAGGTACGCCGGGTGACGGCCACTCGACCGGAGCGCATCGGTCAGACAGCGAGCCGTGTCGCAATCCGAGAGGCTCCGATAGGCGTCCATCTGCTGTTGATACGCCGCGGGTGTCTTCCATTCGACGCCCCACGGGCCAACGAGAATCGTTCGGTCGGTGAAGTACGGGAACCACTCCGCGGCATCGCCGATGACCACGAACTCCGCATCGGATGGCGTCTCCGACTGTACCCACGACATCGCCGACGTATCCTCGCCGTCGATAAACGACGGCATCGGGTTGTGATTCGTGACCGACTGATTCGCGACGAACATTCCACCGAGACTAACGAACAAGCAGAGGACGACCGCGGTAACGGCAATCTGCGATGTGGCAGTCCGTTCCGACCGGGAGAGACGGGCACGAATAGCTGGCATCACGTCGGTCACCCCGAGCGTGAGAATCATGACGCCCGGAATGAACGCGAACCGTATCTCGTCCATCAGAAAGACGGAAACGCCGAACCAGAGGGGAAGAAAGTACTGTCGCCGCCGGAGGAGGTAGTAGATGCCGAAGGTGAGAAACACGTACCAGACCAAAATCACGGGGAAACCGGCGAACGGGTCGCCAAGTCGGTCGAGAAATACCATCACGCCCGCTCCGAGTCCACCGTGCGTTCCTGCCGCCGATGTGAACACGCCGATGCCGTGAGTCGAGGCGACCCGCACGAGCCACGGGCTTGCGATTAGCAGTCCACCTCCGGCGACAACGAGTCCCCGTCCGAGACCGTCGAGCGACCGGTCCTCCCCGAGGAAAAAGAGGACGTAACTGGCCGCGAAAAACATCGAATACGTCGGATGAGTAAGCAGCATCACCCCGAACAGGACAGTGCCGACGACGAGTGAACGGCGGGTTCGATAGCGGAACAGTCGAATTCCGACGTACAATCCGGACAGGAGGACGAAAAACGCGGGTGCTCGAACGATTCCCCCGGCGGATAGATGCCACTGGAGAAGCATCGGCGTGACGGCAGCGATGATCGCCGCAACACCCGCCCGTTCGGACGATGGGAGGAACTCGCGGGCGAGATAGAAGTACGGAACGAAGGCGATGGACGTCATCATTGCCGGTAGCACGCGCGAGATTTGGAACGGGCTCACGCCGAGGTCGAGAAGGATGGCGTTGATGTAGAAAGTGAGGGGAGGATACGCGAACGGGATCCCACTTCGCGTATAGCCCATCACCCGGTCGGGAAATGCGTAGTTCCCGCTCACGATGGTTTCGGATGTTTTGAGGAAGAGTCCGGCACCGTACGCCGGATAGCGATGCGTCAGGAGATAGGTGGTGCTGACGAAGATGGCAGTCGTGAGGACGAGAACGACTTTTCGGTTCCCCCTGAACAGGGTAGTCGCGAAGAGTTCGTACGACCTTCCGAGGAGGTATTCTATACTTCCCGTCCGTTCATCATCGTCGCTTTCGATATGGCTCATTGAAGAAGCGGGTTAGTGTATCGGAGAGGGCCACCGAACGGTATATGAATTGTGGCCACCGGACTACAAGAAAGTGCTAAGAGTATCAACGAACCACACGAGTGCACCAGACACACCTGCTTAGTCGATTCGACAGAGAAATTTGTTCCCGCGACTATCGAAAAGAAGTGAAAAAATACTGAAGTTTCGTTGGCCGGTATTCGTCTATATGTGTTCAATGTTTCTCGACGGAATCACTTTTCTCGCACTGCAAGCGTCTGACCCCGATATCGTCGCCCGCTATCAAGCGTTCCTCTACAAACTCCTCGTATTCGCGGTGACGTTCGTCCTCGTCGTCCTCCTCGCACGGGTCGCGGCGATTCCGCTCACCGAGCGACTTCTCGACAACGAACGCGTCAGCCTCACCGTTCGCCGACCCGCCATTAGAACCGCTCGCGTCGTCAGTTACTTCGTCGCGTTCATTCTCGGACTGTTCTTCGCCCGGTTGGAATCCCTGTTGACGGTAACGGGTGGGTTCGCCGCTGCGCTGACCCTCGCCATCGGTTTCGCGTCCCGTGATATCCTCAACAACGTCGTCGGCGGCCTGTTCATGATCACCGACCCGAAGTTCAATATCGGTGATTGGATCGAATGGAACGGCGACAGCATCGTCGAGGAGACCGGTAGTGGAGAAAGCAGCAGCGAGGGAATCATCGAGGACATCAGCTTTCGTGCGACGCGGGTGCGAACGTTCCAGAACGAACTCATCACCGTTCCGAACTCGACGCTCGCCGACACTGTGGTAACGAACCACGACATCAGGGACAGGCTTCGAATCGACCATCCGTTCAGCGTCATGTACGACGGCGATATCGATGCCATGCGGACGGTCCTACTCGAGGAAGCCGAGTCGAACCCGCGAATTCTCTCGGACCCCGAACCGACTGTGATAGTGGACGGCGTTACCGCGGCTGGTATCGACATGATCTCCCGGTTTTGGATTTCGAGTCCGAGCCGGGAGAAATATCTTTCTGTCCGGTCAGCGTACTTTCAAGCTGTCAAAGAGCGGTTTGAACGCGAGGGATTCGAGATGTCGCCGGACCTCCTCGAAGTGACAGGGGACGTCGATTTCGACACCACAGCGGTTGCCATGCGGGCAGGGGACCGAGAGATAGACTGACCAGAAGACCGAATCGGTGCTGCTCGAGAGACTCTCGGCATAACACAGCCTCGGGTCAGCATCGAGAAACGGCGAAAACGAAAACGAATCCGATGAACGACTTTCGGCGAGTATTTTTACCGCAGGAGCGAGAACGAAGGGTCCGTGACCAATACAGTCGTCGTCACCGGCGGAAACGGCCGGGTCGGGCGTGGCGTGCTGGCGCACCTGAACGAGGAGGGATATCGAACCGTGAACCTCTCGCGGGGCAAGCGCGACGAGAACCACTCGGACGTCTATCTGCGAACCGACTTAGTGGATGCGGGGGAGGTCTACAGTTCGCTCGGGAAGAGTGACGCCGATGCGGTCGTGCACTTGGGTATGATTCCGACACCGGACGAAACGCCCGGATACCGCACCTACGAGAGTAACGTCATGTCCAGCTATCACGTTCTCGAGGCCGCGGGCGCGTTGGGAATCGAGACGGTGGTACTGGCATCGAGTTTCAGCGCCATCGGCGGCGGATTCGAGCCCGAGGGAATCACCGTCGATTATCTTCCGCTGGACGAACGCCACCGCCTGACGCCATCGAACCCCTACGGATTGGGAAAACAGACGGCCGAAATCGCGGCCGACGGGTTCGCCCGTCGCGTCGACGACCGGCCTCGGACGATTATCTCCCTGCGGTTCCCGTGGGTCGTCGACGATAGTCTCGCCCGCGAGACGTTCGTCGAGGCTGACCGAACCATCGACGGAATGCGAAACTCCGACCGCTTTCACACCCAGCGAAACACGCTGTTCACGTACGTTCACCTGTCGGATGCAGTCCAACTCGTCCGTCTGGCCGTCGAGGCGAGCGTTCGAGGCCACGAACGCGTCTGGGTGTCTGCGCCTGACACCAGCGCCGAGACGCCCACTCGTGAACTCATCGAGGACGTTTTCCCTGACGTCGAGATTCGTGATTCGCTCGGCGATGACGACTACTCGTCGCTGGTCGATACCGGGAAGGCAGGCGACCTGTTCGGATGGGAACCCGAATGGAGTTGGCGACAACTGGAGTAACGCGGTCGTAGATACTTACTCACCGGTCATCGGCTCTGTAGGAGGGTGTCGAACACTTTTTGCTCTGCTTTCCGAAGGTGCTGATGAAACGTCGGGGAAGATATCTCGAGCGACTCAGCGACGTCTTCACCCGTGGTCGAACGAGGCCACTCGAAGAACCCGGAGTTGAAGGCCGCTTCGAGGGCGCTTCGCTGGCGGTCGGTAAGTTCGTCGTTGAGGATTCGCTGTAGGCCGATCGCCGAGTCGTCGGGACGCGAGATTTGGCGTTGCGAGAACAGCTCAGCGGTTGGATATCGTTGCTGTACGACGTTGGTTATCGAACGCACATCGACACTCGGTGGCAGATGAACCCGCATGAAGTAGTCCCCGGACTTGATCTCGATGATATCGATATAGCCACCTCGAGACGCGACTGCGGAGAGAACGGGAGGCTTCGTCAGCCGGAGTTCGAATCTGGTCGCGGTCTCCTTGTCGTCGATGATTCGTATCGAATCCCAGTGTGAGAGTTGCGCAACCATGGCGTCCAGCGCTTTCGTATCGGAATCAGTGATGGTTCCATACACGAGATACCTATCATCACGGGACGGAACGACATCGGTAAACGTGATTCGTTCGTCGGTCGTCATCTCCGCGCCGATCGTGGTGAAGATATTCGAGATGTTGTATTCGACTTCGACGAGGTCGTCGCTCATCAACGCGTGCTTGCGCTCGACCGAAGCGATCGCGTGGCCGACGATTTCGCCCAGCTGTCCGATCACCTCGCTCTCCTGCGTCGCGAACGCATCGGGCCGTTCGGAGTAGACGTTGAGCACACCGTACAGCGTCTCCTCGTGGATAATCGGAATCGCCATCGTGGACTCGATTCCAGCCTTATGGGCAGTATCGGACCAGGGTACGTAGTTCGAATCGGTAGCGACGTCCTCGGTGACCTGGACCTCGCGTTCGAAAACCGCTCTGGCCGTGGGTCCCTTGCTTCGCTCGTCGTCCGGGTTGATAGAAATCGAGATATCGTCCACGTACTGTTCGGCGCCTGCTTTCGCCTGAACGCGCATCGTTTCCGAGAAACTGTCGACGTCACCGATCCAGGCTACCTGATACGACTCCGTGTTGGCAAGCCGTTCACAAACGATCGCTTCTATTTCCTCGCGGCTCGACTGGTTGATGATCGCTTCGTTGATGTCGTGGATGACGTCGTTGATGTGGTTGAGTGCAGTGAGGTGCTCGCGCTGACGCTCCAGTTCTTGTTCCCGCTCGACGTGCTCGGTGATGTCTTGAGACATCGCCATTCCGGCGAATATCGTCCCCTGCTCGTCGTAGACGGGCAAAACCCGAACGTCCCGTATCTGATCGCCAAATTCGATTTCGAACTCGGAGGTTTCACCTTCGAGGGCTGCCCTGTAATTCGGTTCTAACCCTTCGAGGAGGTCCGGAGGGAGTGATTTCGACGGTGTACTTCCTTCAAGCTCAGAAGCCGAGAAGGAGAGTCCGTCGAAAACCTCGCCGCCCGCGGTCAGGTATCGAAGCTCCTCGTCAAACAGAATGACGACCCCGTTCGGGAAGTTATCGACGAGCGTACGGTACCGTTGTTCTGATTTCTCAAGCTGCCGCTCCCGTTCGACGTGGTCGGTGACGTCGCGAACGATACCGATATGACCGGTGTCACCGCTATCGAGTTCGAACGGTGAGACTTGGTTTTCCGCGATAATCGGACCATCGGACGTTCCGTATAGCTCCTCTTCGAGTTCGGTGACCGTTTGGTCGCCGGACGCCTGTCCGGCGTGGTCTTCGATTGCAAAATCGCCGATATCCGCGCCAAATACGGTTTTGGCGTTCGCTCCGATAAGTTCGCTCCGGTCCGTGTCTACCATCGATACGAACCCATCGTTCACCAACGTGAAGCGCTTCGTATCATCCAGGACGTAGATTCCGTCGTCGATCGTCTCTACGACACGCTCGTACTGTTCAAGTCGTTTCTTGTTCTCTTTTCGTTCGGTGACGTCTCGAAGATAGAATGAGAGCCCCGTCTCTGTAGGATAAATCTGGATTTCGAACCAGGTCTCGAGCGGTTCGTAGAACTCCTCGTAGAACCCCGGTTCCTTCGTCTCCATCGCCTTTCGAACCGCTGCCTTCGCGCTGGGTTCCAGTTCGAACGCGTCCCAAAAGTGCTCGCCGAGCAACTTACTGGGGAGCCGTTCGAGTAGTTCACTGGCCCGCTCGTTGACATACGTAAACTGGAATCGTTCGTCGAGTGCAACGAATCCCGCATCCATTCGCTCGTATATCTCTTCCAACTCGCTTTCACGGAGTTGCTGTTCGGCTCTCTTCCGGTCGGTGATATCGTAGTAGAGTTCGATGCGGCCACCCGCGTATGCGCCGGATTCGATAGGTTTACTGCGGTGTTCGAGCCATCGTTCGTTTCGGCCGTCGCCAGCAGTCACGTGACATTCGAACTGTTCAGTGTACGCATTGTTGTCGTAGGTCGAGAGAACGGTTTTCGTGAACGTGTCTGAATCGTCGACGATGGATATGATACGGTCTTCGATGAGCGAACGCTTGTCCGAGCCGATCGCTCGCTCCCGGTCAAGTCCGAAATACCGTTCCATCGTGTCGTTGATCCACGTCACCCGAAAGTCGTCATCGAGAACGAACACACCGACTTCGGCGTCGTCGAGCACGTGGATGAGGGACTCGGCAGCGTCCGACCAATCGGGAACTTCTAAGTCGTTGATTTCCGGTGGCCGCCACCAAACACGCCCACTGGCACCAACTTTCTTCGTTTCGAGACGACCGTGCTTTACCAGCCTTTCCAAGCGACCGTAGGTGCTCCGACGGCCGATGTCGAGGATGTCCGCTATCTCGTTTGTCGTCCGTGGCGTCCCTCCTTTGTCGAAGAGCGCGAGCGTTTCTCGTTGACTCGGAGTAAGGGAATCTAGTGACACTGTAACACGGTAGAAGGGATGCCGCCATTAATCCTCCGCTAGCGGAGTTAAATGGTTGTTAACACTGAACAAGCATATGTTAAAGTGCAAATCTTAATCGTAACATAATTTAGAAACGATTGCTTATTTGATGCGAGATGCCTAACTGATTATGGACTGCTTTTATTGATGACCAAATCACTACAGAGTAGCTAGATAACGATGAGCGACGAACTTTCTCAACCATCGGTCAACACGAGAGATCGGGAGTATGGATTAGCTACCTTAGACGAAAGTGACCGACATCGGTTACTAGTCTCCGAGCGTCGCCGCGTACTTCTTGAAGCTCTTTCCGACTACACGCCCCCTGTTGACCTCGAAGAGATGGCAAGAGCGGTTGCTGCGAGAGAAGATTCCCTCTATCAAGACAAACATGAAAATGTCGATGAAGTATCAATAACGCTTCATCATATCCACCTACCCATGATGGCTGATTTCGGTGTTCTCGACTATGATCCGGATTCGAATCGTATCAAGACGTGGTGAAATGCAGCGAGACAGCGATAGTCGATATCCGTTCGTCCTTCGTGAACCGCCTCGGGGTCAAGCCCCGAGGCACTCGGCCTGCTCCGCCTGTAGAGGTCCCATCGACTTCCCGCTTTCTCCCGTTCATTTTCGCCCCCGCCTATTTCCCCGTCACATCTTCGTCGCTCTTCCGGGGTAACCCGATCCGACCTTCCACCGTAGGTCGCTACCGGTGGAAGTCGCCTGTTGCAAGCGTTCGTCCCAGCGTCCGCTGTTCGAATTAGGTCGATAGACGATACCTACTGGAACGGATCGACGCAAAACGAACCGCGAAGCCCGGTGTGGAAGCGATTCGTATTGAGTGATCGAGTTCTCACTCACTAAATCGAGTTGTTGCTCACTCTTCTTCGCTCAAGTCCCGAACTGTCAGTACCGGTATCTTGGCTCGTCCCAGAACCGTTTCGGCGACGCTCCCCATCACGAACCGGTCGATGCCGGAGCGGCCGTGCGTCCCGAGGCCCACGAGGTCGATATCGCGATCGTCCGCGTAGTCGAGAATTCGGTCCGCAGGGTGGCCGTGAAGAACGTCACTGGTAGTCGTGACGCCGGTGTCCGCCCCCGAGCGACTGCATCGGCGCACGCTTGTTCGGCTTGCTGGGCCATGAGTTCACGCCCCGACCCCTCGCGCATCAGTCGTGAATCGACGACCGAGACGACGTGTACGGTCGCATCGTACGCGGCGGCGAGCTCGATGCAGTGGGAAATCGCCCGACGTGACCCTTGCGTTCCGTCGGTTGCGAGGAGGATATCCGTATACTCCGTCGTCGGAGCGGTTTCGACCGCCCGAACCGTCAGTACCGGCACCTTCGAAAGGCGGACCACCTTCTTCGCCGTACTCCCCACGAGCCGGGCCTTGGAGCTTCCGGCACCCTCGGTTCCCATCGCTACGAGGTCGATGTCGTGCGCGTCGGCGTATTCTATGATCGACAGAAACGGGAGCCCCGTCGCAACCGTTTCCGTCACTTCGAGACCGTGTTCGCGCGCCCGCTCTGCGACCGAAGCGGTCGCGTCCCGCCCCTCTTCGTTCAGCTTGGCTTCGAGCGGTTCGACCCGCTGTTCGGCCCGCGACCCGGAGAGATACGGTAAATCGACGACGTACAGCGCATGTACCGTCGCGTCGCACGTGGCGGCGAGTTGAATACCGTGTGTGATCGCTGGCTTCGTCCCGTCTTTGCCATCTGTTGGAATGAGAATCGAGTCGTACATCGAACCCCCACGAAGCGTTCGTCTCGAAGCGACTTCAATCGCGTTCCCGATTCCGTGGGTGTACTCTCCGTTGAGTGCACTCCCTTCAAAAACGAGTTCCGTCGCCTCGTGGCTTACGAACTCCGTTTCACCACGACCACCGGAACGTCGACCGTTCGGAGCAGGGTCGAGGTGACGCTTCCCAGGAACTGCCGCCCGACGTTTGACCGGCCGTGGGACGCCATGACGACGAGTTCGATGTTGTTTTCCTCGACGTACTCCTGGATGCCCGCGGCGGCACCCTCGAAGGACGTCGTGCGTTCGACGGCGGTTTCCACCGGTCTGGAAACGCCTTCTTCGACCTCACCTGCAACCTTCTCGACCGCGGCTTGTCCCCGCTCGTCGAGTCGCTCGATAAATTCGGTTTCTAGGCCGCCCGCGTCGAACGCTCCCCCGGCCACCTGTAGGTCCACGACGTTCAGGACGTGAACGGCCGAATCGTACCTCCGAGCGATTTCGATTCCGTGTGGGACCGCGACGTCGGCATTTTCGCTCCCGTCCGTCGGGATGAGGATGCGAGCGTAGTCGGTCGCCTTCACCGTCTGCTTCCCATCCTTGGGGACGACGAACACGGGAATTGCGTTCCGATGGAGGAGCTGTTCGGTGACGCCGCCGAGAAGCTGTTTTTCCATCCCGGACTTTCCCTGACGACCGATGACGAGGAGGTCCGCGTCCCGCTCGGCGGCGAACTCGCTGATTTGGACCGCGGGCTTGCCCTCCCGAAGCGCCGTCGTCACCGACTGCCCGCGTTCCGAAGCGATGTCCTCGATGTCCCCGAGGATTCGCTCGCCGCGCTCTCGAAGCCGTTCCGCTTCGTCGGCGCTCGTCGTAAGTCCGAGCGCCTTCCGTTCGACGACGTGGAGGACGTCGACGGTTGCGTCGAACTCCCCCGCGAATGCGAGACCCCGCCGCGCCGCCCGGTTCGCCTCGTCGCTTCCATCGACGGCGATCACGATGTGAGAGTACATTGTCCTACGGTGAGATTCGCTGTCCTCCCCCTTCACCGTTTGCCGGTGTGCCGTCGCCCGCGTCCATCGTCGGCAGTCATCGGTCGGCGGTTTTCCATTCGCCGATTTCCTGCTCGACGCGCACTCCTCGCCGGTCGAGTGCCGCGAGCACGTGGAGGACGTCACGGTCGCCAACCACGTCGAACGCGGTGAGTTGTGGACGGAACGGGGCCTCTCGACGGGTCGCCAATTCGAAGAAACTGGGACCGAGCGACCGGAGCGTGACTCGGTCCACATTCCGGGCGATGCCCGCGGCGTACAGGCTGTGATACGCGCCGATTCCTTCGCCGACGAACGAGACGCGCTCGGCGTCGGTTTCCGAGCGGAGGAACGACGCGGCGCGGAACACGTCGAAAACGCGCATTCCGAGGAGCGACGACCCCAATAGCAATGCGTCGTTCGCCAGTTTGAATTCGGTGCCGTACATGCCGTCGTGGTGGTCGGCCCAGTTCGGCACCGGGATATTTCGGTTCCGCACCGCGCCGACGCCGCGCGGGTCGAAGACGAACGCCGCCCCGTGCTCGCGTGCGAGGGACGCGACGTCTTCGCTCCGCTTCGGGAGTTCGTCCGTCCCGCGTTCGTACAGGACCACGGCGGGGGATTCAGTGGCCGATTCGGGGTCCGTGACCAACACGCCCGTACAAACGATGTCCGGGTCCCGTTCGGTTTTGAACCAGACGCGCTCAACCTGCACCCCGTCCGATTCGGTTCGACTGATGAGACGCGGGAACAGCTCACAACTCTCCCGGTCGGCGACGAACGCCTCGGTGAGCGTCCGTCGCAATCGCTCGGCGTACTCGCAGTCGGAATCGACGGCCGGTTTCGTCCCCGCATCCGGATACGCCTTCGTGACGTACTCCCGGATGAGGTCGTCTATCGTCCGTTCGTCCGCGTACGCGTCGCAGACGCACCCACGAGGTGTACAGTGGAGTTCGGCTTCGTCGAGGGTCGGTAGCTCGTCGTGTGGTTCGTACTCGATGTCGCCGAGCCGTTTGCATAGCCACTCGAACACCCCGTCTCCGAGTTCGTACACGGAACAGTGTCCGGTATCGCCGACGACGAGGTTCACCCGTTCCCCGGCGTCGTAGATGTCGTAGAGACGCCGGACGGCGGCGACCGTCTCGTGGACGCCTTCGATGGGAAAGTACCGGTCGGACGCCGCCGCGCCGATGCAGACCGGCCGGGGTGCCATCGCGGCCACGAGGTCGGCGTCGTCGATTCCCTCGGCGACGCTGCCGGTAATCGCCTGTTCGGCGTGGGTTCGTCCCCCCGTTTTCAGCCGCTCGTAGCGGTGCGAAATCGAGCAGCAGGGGACCGCGACGTCGGCCCGCTCGTCCAGAAGCGAGAGGTACAGGGTCTGTATGCCTCCGCCAGAGGTGCCCGCGACGCCGATTCGGTCGTCGTCCACGTCGTCTCGACTGTGGAGGTAATCGAGCGCACATCGGTCGTCGTTTATCATGTATCGCGCGAGGTTCGCCCCCGCGTAGAAGCACTTCTGGCCCGCATAGCTGTGCGGAAACGTCCCACCGCCGCCACTCACGGCCGTTCCCTCTAGTTCCACGTCGGGGTACTGCTTGCGTTCTCCCTGCCCTATCGGGTCGATGATGAGGACGACGAACCCGTGTAGCGCCAGTTCGATACACGCCTTCTGGTTCAACGGGTCGGATTTCGGCGGCTCGGCGTGGCCGCAGAGAAAGAGAAGCCCCGGATGCGGCCCGTCACCGTCGGGGACGTAACAGTTCGCGGTCACGTGGAAGTCGGGACGGCTTTCGAAGGTGAGCAGTTCGACCGAGTACCCGTCTCCCCGACGGCGGCCGGTCGTCTCGACCGACAGGTCGTCGGGTCGCTCGGGGACGCCGCCGATACGCGAGCGGAGCGTCGAACGCACGCGCTCGCGGTGTGCTTCGAAGTCCTCTCGTGAATCGATGGCGGCCGTTCGGTCTCGTCCCTTCGAGCCGAGGTCATCCGCACGCTGCAATAAATAGCGGGAGAGCTGGTCTTCGACGTCGAAATACCCATCCACGGCGTCACCGAACCCGTTCATATACCCGTCGGTAACCAGTCAGTGCACAATAAGGATTCCCCGTTCGCTCGCCATCGGCGTGTTCGAGAACTAGTTCGGGGGTGCGGAGTACGAAATCGTGACCGAGAGTCCGTCGGTGGCGTTGACCGACATCATCACGTCGGCGACGCGCGTGTAGTATTCGCTGGTGTGTTTCCCGGTCCGACGGATACTGATGGTTTCCTCCAGCAGTCCGACGTCGGTGAGACAGTCGAGTTTCCGATACGTGGTCGAGAGCGGGATGTCACAGAGTTCGGATATCTCCTTCGTCGAGAGGACCTCATCGCCGGTCACGTCGAGGATTGCACGGCAGTCGGCGTCGTTTATCGTATCGAGAACCGCCTGTACCTCGGCGGCATCGGTGACGACCGTCGAATCGGTTGCGTATCCCTGTCGTACCTGCGTTCCGACCGCCGCCATAGATGATTGGCTCATACACTATTGGATGGCTGCTATCGAAACCAGTCTGCACCACTCATATCGGGGGTGGTTTATATACTCCCGCCGAATATCGGCGCGAGGCGGTTCGAGAAGCGAACCGAACGGACGTGCCGATTCACAGAACGTCTTCGAAAATCTTCGACTGTGCCGCGACCAGATGTTCGGTAAACGTCGATTGGCTGATACCGAGTTCCGAAGCGATTTCCGTCGCGTTCGCCCGCTTCGGTCGCTCGAAGTACCCCTTCTCGTAGGCGGCTTGTAACACCTCCAGCTGTCTGTCCGTGAGTTTCCCTCGGTTCACGAACACCCGCTCTTCCGGCGTTCCTTCCAGCGGCGGTTGGAGTAACTGCTGCACGTCGACCGACGTGTACCGCTCCCGGAACTCCGCCATCACGTCCTGTAGTTGGCGGAAATCCTCCGCGTGGAACACGAGCGTCAGCGCACCCTCCGCTGCTGTGTATCGGTGGACGGGACAGCCGAACTGACCGAGACACTCGCACGGACAGCATACGTCTCCATCGTGCGCGATTCGATACAGGTTCGACGACCCGTACGAGAACACCGGTTCCCTGTCTCCGTCGTCCGGGAGGTCGTCCACGGCGACGAAAAACTCGGTGACGCTCCCCGCCGAATTCGGTAGGGCGACGCTCGACGAGACGTGATTGATAGTCGTGTCCGCTGTCTCCGAGAATCGGGCGAGCGGACACTCACCCGGAGAATCGAATTTCACCGTTGCTCGTATCCCGGACGCCATCGTACCACTCCTGTCTTTCCCTCCGCGCACCTTTAGCGTACTGGTGGTGACGCACGCAGGAACCTCTGCCGTTCGCCGACGTAGCGGTTCGACGGGTGTGTTCTCACGCC
This sequence comes from Haladaptatus sp. W1, assembly GCF_001723155.1. NCBI lineage: Archaea > Methanobacteriati > Methanobacteriota > Halobacteria > Halobacteriales > Haladaptataceae > Haladaptatus > Haladaptatus sp. W1. The sequence goes on along the minus strand of NZ_MEIH01000305.1, from coordinate 16,578 downwards.
CTTGGAAATAGAGGACGTCATTTATCCCTGAACGACATTCTACTAACTAATGATGAGCAGCACCGAGAACTACACCTTCGTCTGCCCAGAGTGCGCCAGGTCGATCACAGTCGACTCCTCCATGAAGGACGCCCTTCTCGACCACGGATGCGCGGTCTGTGGGAGCGTCGTTTCGTCCGATGTGTTCACGCCTGTCTGAGCCGTTCGCGGTTCATGTCGATTTTGGAAGAGGATGGGGCTATCGCAGTGGGAATAGTTTAAGGCAGAACGCGCGTTCGGTGAACGTACTGACCATGACACTCGCCCACGAAACTGAGATGACGGAGTCGGAGATCGACGATTTCCTCGGTGAGCACGAGACTGGCGTCTTATCTCTCGCTCAGGGCGAACAGCCGTATTCGATTCCCATCTCGTATGGGTACGACGCCAGTGAACGGACGTTCTTCATGCGACTCGTTTCGACGCCAGAGAGCGAAAAGCGACGTTTCCTCGCGTCCTCACCGCATGCCCGCCTCGTCGTGTACGATGAGACGGGTGACAAAACGACGTACAGAAGCGCCGTCGCCGTCGGACTGCTCGAAGAGATTCCCCCGAAGAACTGACCGTCGAACACATCGAACAGTACGGTGCGGCAAAGCGTCCCCTCTTCGAAATCTGGGGCAAGTCGAAACAGAATCTCGACATCCAACTCTACGAATTCGAACCGACCACGTTGAGCGGCCGTCGAACGGAAATCGACCGCGAAGAGGTCGAATAACGACCGTTGGGACCGAGAGCGTCGAAAAGACGAGCGAACGGTCGGGTTCCTAACACGGAGCGAAATTGTCCGGACTGACGGCCGCCCCACACACGGGACACCCGTGCGTGAGGGTCGCCTCGCGCATCGGTCCGTTGATTTCGATCTGTTGCCCACACTCCGAGCAGGTGAATTCGTATTCGTTCATTGGGTATCGGTTCCTTCGTTGTGGAGACAGTTGCTAGTGATGCAATGTATCCGCCCTTATATAGATAGTTGCTAGCGCCGGAGTAATGAGTATCCCCTCGACATATGGGGGACTTTAAACGCTGAGGAAGGCAACCGACCTTCATATCGAATGATACACTCTATTCCGCGATATCGATTGTCGGCGGTGGTTCCGAAGGCGCCCCGCTCGAGGAAGTGGTTCTTGCTCGAACTGTATCGAATCTCCTCCGGTGTTCGACGCCCGAAGACCTGTTTGCGGTCGTACGTCGGCGAAATCCGATCGCGATTGACGTGACTGGACGATGGAATCGACGAGTCGGGGTCGTACTGAGATTACAAATATAGCGGTGTAATAGAGGTCGTTCGTGGTTGAAACCGCATGACTGCTTCGTGTTTCTCTTCGTTCGAGAAGGATGGTCGCTGTGAGACGAGAGTACACTACCGGCCGGACCGCGGTGAGGCCGCCTCTTTGTCTGATTCCCGGTATCGACCCCCTCTTCTACCAGGTGCTCCGGATGCGGGCGTCGTCGTTAGTCCGGTCGCTCGTCGGTGCCCAAAAACGTCTCTCGGTGAAAGCATCGCTCTGTGTGTTGATCTCGGGTGGTATTCGTGAAACGACAAGTATCTTACCGCGTCAGCACACAGAGAGTGTAAGGGACGCACAATCGAGAACGCATGAGCGAAAACCAAACCACTCAGAGGACGAGTAAAGTACAGCGGGTTATCGACGAATACGGGTTAGATACCATGGGTGACCGACTCGAGGCGTACTGGATCGGCGACGGCAACGACCAGTACAGTCTCCGTGAACTCGCGGACCTGTTCAATCGCGAGGTTCTCCGAGCCGCACTGACCGACGCCGGGGTATCGACCCTTGACGGCGAAGTAAAGAACACCTACCGACTGCTGACGAGCGACGAGATTAGTAGCGGCGTTCGGACGGAGACGGAGAACTCCCTCGAACGTGAGGGACTCGATATCACGAAGCTGAAACGGGATTTCGTCTCCCATCAGGCCATCCATACCTACCTCACCAAATACCGAAGCGTGGATTATCCCGCCGAGGACGACGGGAAGACGCGACTCGAAAAGGATACGGAGACGATTCAACGACTGCGCAGTCGAACGAGCGCGGTGACGGAAACGACGCTCGAAAACCTCGCGAAATCCGGCGAGCTCACCCTCGGCGATTTCGAGTTGTTCGTTGATTTACGGGTCGTCTGTAACTCTTGTGGTCGTTCGTATTCCGTCGACGAACTCCTACAGGCGGGCGGCTGTGACTGCTCATCTGAAAACTGATTGTTGTATTTCCGGTGATCATCCGACGGCCGATGGCTTCGAGCTGTAGTCCAACACGGTGCTGTCTCATTCCTGCATGAAAATGAACCATTTATATTGGAGCAAGAGTAACGCCCCTATATGCAATTATCGGATCGGACGTTGAGTCAGGTACATCTACACGTCCGTAACGTCGGCGGTATCGACGAAACGGAGATCAGCTTTTCTCCGGGAGTGACCGCCCTTACCGGTCGCAATGCGACCAACCGAACATCCCTGCTTCAGGCTATCATGGCGACGCTCGGAAGCGACCAATCGTCGCTCAAGGGGGACGCCGACGAGGGTCGAGCCGAACTCACGCTCGGCGACGAGACGTATACCAGGACGCTGACGCGGCAGAACGGAACGGTTTCCATGAGCGGTGATCCGTACCTCGACGACCCCGAACTCGCCGATCTCTTCGCGTTTCTGCTCGAATCGAACGAGGCCCGTCGAGCCGTCGCACGCGGAGACGACTTGCGCGACCTCATCATGCGACCCGTCGATACTGATGCGATCCAGGCAGAAATCGAGGAGCTAAAGAACGAGAGACAGCAACTCGATGACGAGCTCTCCGACCTCGAATCGCTCAAACAGCAACTCCCCGAGCTCGAGGAGGAGCGAACGCAACTGCAGGACGAGATTGCCGAGAAACGGACTGCGCTCGCGGAGAAGGAAGCCGAACTGGAGGCCGCCGATGCGGACCTCGGCGAGTCGAAATCCGAGAAGGCAGCGCTCGACGAGAAGCTCGAAGAACTGAGCCAGACCCGTTCGCGCCTCGAAGACGTTCGATACGACATCACGACCGAAGAGGAGAGCATCGAAGCGGTCGAAAACGAAGTGGATGACCTCGAAGACGAGGCCGCTGACGGTGCTGAAGTCTCGGAGGCGGACCTGTCGGCGGTGACAGAGCGAATTCAGCAACGACGGGAGGAGAAACAGCGGTTGGAGTCGACCATGGCCGAACTGCAGACGATCATCCAGTTCAACGAGGAGATGTTGGACGGAACGAGCCCGGAGCTACTTTCCGCACTGCGGGGCGACGAGCACGGTGCTCATTCGAGCGATTCCATCACCGACCAACTCGTGGACGACACCAAGACGGTCGTCTGTTGGACGTGTGGTACGGAAGTCGAGGAGCGAACTATCGAGGGGACCATCGAACGACTCCGTGACCTTCGAAAGGAGAAGCTCGCGGACCGTAACTCGCTCGAAAGCGAGATTTCCGAACTCCGAGACGAAAAGCAGGAACTCGAAGAGACGCGCCGCCAGCGCGAGCGAACGGAACAACGGCGTCAACGGCTCGAATCGGAAATCGAGGACCGGAAGGCCCGTCTCGACGACCTTCGGGAGACGCGGGCGAACCTCATGGAGGAAGTCGAAACCCTCGAAGAAGCGGTCGAGGAACTCGAACAGGAGGAGTACAGTGACGTTTTGGACCTCCACAAGGAAGCGAATCAGATAGAGTTCGAACTCGACCGACTCGAATCCGACCTCGAAGACGTAGAGGACGAAATCGCGTCTATCGAGTCACAGGTCGAGGAACGCGAGCAACTGGAGGACAGACGGGAAGCGATCAGCGACGAGTTGGCGAACCTGCGCACTCGCATCGAGCAGATCGAGACCCGAGCAGTCGAGCAGTTCAACGAACATATGGCGACCGTCCTCGACCTGCTCGATTACGACAATCTCGAACGAATTTGGATCGACCGAACGAAACGGGAGGTTCGAGAAGGGCGCAGGAAGTCCACGAAAAGCGTGTTCGACCTCCACGTGATTCGGAGCACTGAGTCGGGAACGACCTACGAGGACACCATCGACCACCTCAGCGAGAGCGAACGGGAAGTGACTGGTCTCGTGTTCGCCCTCGCGGGCTATCTCGTCCACGAGGTCTACGATATCGTTCCGTTCATCCTCCTCGACTCGCTCGAGGCCATCGACTCGGACCGTATCGGCGTGCTCATCGACTACTTCAGTGAGTCGGCGGGCTATCTCGTCGCCGCGCTGCTCCCCGAAGACGCCGCCGCCGTCGACGAGAAACACGAGCGCGTGACCGAAATCTAAAGGAAGCAGCGCGAGTTCCACGGGTCACCTGACCCGTGGTCGTTTACGTCTATGCGGTCACCTGTTCGGCCAGATTGTCGATGTCCTGCAGGTCGTTCGGTACCAAGACCAACCGAAGTCGCGGACGGCCGACGTCGATGGGAACCTTTTCCGTCTCTATCAGGCCGCGGTCTTCGAGTCGCGTTTTCGTCCGCGAAAACGTTGCTTTACTCGCGACGCCAGTGTCCTCGCCCCATTTGCTGATGTCGTAGAGCAGTTCCTTGTTGTTCGCTCCGACCAGCAACGCGATGGCGACCTCATCGAGTTCGTCGTCCTCCCCCGGAATCGTGTCGACCGACTCGACGACCATCATGAAGTCGTCCTTGACGTCTTCCCCGAAGTCTTCGTCGAGCGTTTCTTTCACGCGCGAGAACGGCGGGGTTCGCAAATTGAACGTATCGCCCGTCTCCCACTCGTCCATGAACGTCGTCCGAACGTTTTCGACCAACTCCTCGTCCGACGACTGCAGCCCCGTCAGTTTCCCGTCCAAGGTTATCACCGTCACCACTATGTCATCGCTGACGAGCAGGGAATTCCGTGCGATATCTGATGTCGTGCGGAGTGTCAGTACTTCCTGGTCGACCAAATCCGCGATCTGACTTGCGAGGATGAAGTCCTCGACGGCCGCTTTCAGCACGTCCGAACTGGCGAGCACCTTGAGGTCGGGGAGGTCGATGTCGGATTCGACCGCCGTCATTATGAGTGCTCGGAACACGGGCGGTGCGGGATTCACTATCAGTACGGAATCCGCATCTTCGAACAGCGAGTGAACGGTTTCTTCGAATTGTTCATCGACGACAGTTGTTTCGGATAGCATACATCCACCATCGAGCGGAGGTATCTTTGTTTCGACCACATTACTAATCGAAAGAGACGGCTAAAAATAGCGGATGGAACGGATTAACTTGGGATGCGGAGAAATGCGAAAAGTCTCAGAACACGACGGCTCGATTTGTTACCAATGTGTGACCACTTACTGAATTCAGTCTCGTGAGTGCATCCTGCTAGGCCTCCCAAAACGTGCAAAAAATAATATGATATAGAGGGCGAACGGAGCAATCAGTTCCCTTTTGAGAGAGAGCGGTGTATAGGCGGTTTGTATCCGGTGATAATTCGAATATCGGTTTCACGGATTTCAGAAGAGACTTTGAACCAACAACTTCCAAAACTGTCCTTTTGGGGTTCCGTTCTCGGCTTCAGGTCCCGGTGCTAGAATCGGTATCAGAACTGTATCCGAAAGTTCGCTCGGACTACCGGTAGTAGCGTGCATACTCTTCGAGTATAGTCGGTGATTACCACCGTTTTCGCTGCCGGATGAGCCAGGAACGCTCCGGTAACGACGATCGTCGAGGAGTCGAGTTCGAGGGCGACCGCTACCGCGATTCCTCAATGACCTCGACAGGATGGCGCACGTCGGCAGACAGGAGGTCCACGAGCTGCTCCGTACAGGAGGTCCCGGAGGCGACGATGGTCCGGTCGGTCTCGTCCTCGAACTGGTCGCGGAGCGTCTCCCCGACGTCCATGCTCAACTCGTAGTACTCCGATTTGTACCCGAAGCTCCCGGCCATGCCGCAACACTCCACGTCCGACGTAACGACGTCGTAGTCGAGGCGCTCGAAGACCGCCTCGGTGTAGGCGTCCAACCCGAGCGTTCGCTGCTGACAGTGGCTGTGATAGGCGAGTTTCGTGCCCGGACTCGCAAGCGCGTCGACGTCAGCGCCGTTTTCCACCAGTCCGAACACGTATTCGAGCACCTCGTAGCTGTTCTCGGAGAGGGTTTCGAAGGCGCGTGCGGGGAGCAACTTCTCGTACTCCCGTCGGAACATGGCGAGGTCGCTCGGTTCGATGACGACGACGTCGTGGCCGCGGTCGATGTGTCGACGGAGGCGGTCGAACACGCGGTCGGCCTTCGATTCCGCGGTGTTGACCATCCCCTGCGAGAGCGGTGCGCGGCCACTTCCGGGAACGTCGGGAACGACCACCTCGACGCCGAGGGATTCGAGGAGGGACACCGCCGCCTTCCCGCGGTCTACGAGGACGTAGTTCGTGTACACGTCGGGATACAGGACGACGGTTCGGTCGGCGTCGCGGACGCGGCTCCCGCCACGCGCCGCGAACCACTCGACGAGCGATTCGCCCTGGAAGGTCGGCAGGTCGCGGCGCCGGTCGATACCCGCGAGTCGACTCATCGCGGCACGAACGGGAGACGAACCGAGCAGTCGATTCGAGACGGGTGCGGTTTTGCTCGCCACCTTCGCCAGTGTCTCGAAGTTGCCGAACGCCCGCTTCTGGAGGTCGAGACCCGCGGGTTCCTCGTCCGGCGTCAGCCCTTCGACGAGGAAGTCGAACTCGGAGGGGTCGTGTTCGCGGTTGAGCCGGTCCCGGACGACCGTGTTTATCCACGGGATGTCTATTTTCACCGGGCAGGCGTTCACGCAGCGCGAGCACCCCGTACAGAGGTCGTTGAACTCGCCCGCGCTCTCGATGCCGTGGACGCCGGTCTCCCAACCGGTGGCGATGCCGCCGGTGTACGTCTCGCCGCCGAAGGCGTGGCCGCCGACGTGCTGGAAGTTCGCACAGGAGTTCGCACAGGCACCACAGCGGATGCAGTACAGCGTTTCGCGCAACTGGTCGTCCTCGCGCATCGCCATGCGGCCGTTGTCGATGAGGACGAGGTGGAACTCCCGGTCGCGCTGGGGTCCGAATCCCGGCTCGTCGGAATGCTCGAAATCCAGCGTGGGCGAGTCGGTCGGCGGACTGAACAGCGAGACGTACTGGGCGATGTCCTGCCCGGTGGCCGACCGGGCGATGAGTTCCACGAACGGCCCGAGTTCCGACAGCGACGGGATAATCTTCTCGACGCCGGTGACCGCGATGTGGGTGTCGGGCGTCACCGCACACTTCCGCGCGTTCCCCTCGTTGGTGACGAGCGTTATCGTTCCCGAGTCGGCGAGGACGAAGTTCGCGCCGGTCATGCCGACGTCGGCGTCGCGGATTCGCTCGCCGAGGTAGTCCCGGGCGAAGTCGGTGAGCTGTTCCGCCGTCTCGAACGGTTCGTCCGGGTCGAAGTACTCGTTGAAGAGGTCGGCAACGTCGTCAGTCGTCCGGTGGAACGCCGGTCCGATGAGATGCGACGGCGCTTCGTCCGCGACTTGGATGACGAACTCACCGAGGTCCGTTTCCCAGACGTCAACGTCGTCGGTTTCGAGCGCCTCGTTGACGTCGAGTTCCTCGGTCGTCATCGACTTGCTCTTGACGACGGATTCCGCGTCGGTATCGTCGGCGACGGTTCGGATGTACGCGTTCGCGTCCGCGGCGTCGTCAGCGACGTACAGGTGGCCGCCGTTCTCCTCGACCGACTCGCGGAGGGTTTCGATCAGTTGGGGAAGTCGGTCGATGGCGTCCTCCTTGATGGCGCGCGCTTCCTCGCGGACCGCTTCGTACCCGTCGAACTCCTGGACCGCGTCGTAGCGTCCCTCGTTGAAGTGCGTCGTGTTCTCCTGAACGCTCTCTCCCTCCGTTTCCAGCAGGTGGCGGATTTTCGCCGCCGTCCGGCGTCGGCTCTCGCCGCTCATCAGCGTCCCTCCACGACGATGACGCGGACGTCGCCCGGTCCGTGAACGCCTTCCACGAGCGCGCCCATGTCGCCTGTGGCGCTGACGCCGGTGGCGAAGACGGCGGACCGCCGACCGGCGTCGAACTCGCCGTCGAGCCGTTCGAGCGCGTCTCGAACGCTGGGAACGATGTCGCTTTCCCGAACCACGGCGACGTGACGGGGGGGATAGAGACTGACGGGTTCGGTCCCCTCTGCAGACGATTGTAGAAGGAGGCTCCCGTGTGCCGCGACGCCGAGCGCAGCGGGCGTAACGCCCGTCTTCGCGTCCGCGAGTTGTCCCGTCGACGGCGAACGCGTCACGTCCGCGTCGTCCAAATCTATTCCGTCGATGTCCAGTGGGACGCCTACCGCGGGTGCCTCGATTGCCGCATCCAGTGCGTCGGGGAAGTCATCGACGGTCGTCACTGTGCACGGCACGTCGAGCGTCCGTAACGACGATTCGAACGTCGCGGTCGATTCCGTCGGCATGTTGGGGTCGTTGTGGAGGTGGCGTAATAACCATTCTCGTGGCGGTGATATGCTGATCGTCCTCTGGGAACGGGGGACAAAAACAGCGCGCCGGAAGTCATCGCGTCGATGGGTCAGAGCCTGCGGGGCCGTATCTCAATAATCTCGGAGCCACTCTCTCGCTTCGTATATCATCATGCGATTTATTCTTCCCTCTCATCGGTATTGGTGATACATCGCGTCGAATTCTGTTTTCGATAGTACCGAAATCGGGTGGCTCACCGTCGGAAGCAAATATCGAAACCGACTCGACGGAATTGGTAGAGCATATGCACAGAAATTCCGACTCCCTTGTATCGTCCGGCCAGCCGTTTCCCAGCCTCACCTCGATACACCAACTGCTCGGCCACCTCTGGCTCCCCTCCGGGAGCATTTTTCACGCCGACGTCCCCTGTCGTCGGACGCTTGGGTCGTAATTCCATTTTCACGCCGTGAGAATCGGAATCCAATTTGATTAGCTGTCGAGAAGTAGGTATAACCGTACCATGTCTTTGACACTCCGCACTCGGATCGACCCCATCAAAATCGCGCTCGGTGTCTTCACCGTCCTCGGACTCGCCCTGACGGGAGTCGCGGGATACGCACTCCTGTCCACGGGCGGCGGTTCGGTGTTGATCTCGGCCAACACCGCGGTCGCGCTCCTGTCGGGCACGTCGCTCGTCGTATTCGTCCTGCTCGCCTCGAAGGTGTTCGAGCGCCGGATGGCCGGTCGGGGTCACTGAACACGACGCGACGCGGTTTCGAGAACGGACGACCGCGAGCGGTCGTCCCTCTTTTTTCGACGACAACGACAGAAAGAGGACGGCGAGCGGTCGAACGACGATTTCGATAATTCCGATGGTTCTGGGTTCGATGGTCCGTCAGACCGACACTGAGCCGCCCAGCGGTGGCTCAGTGGCTTGCTCTGGACGCCCGCTTGCTCCCGTCGTACACGGCAAGGACGGCGAGCACGAACAGCGCTTCCACGATGGCGACGACCACGATGGGAACTTCGATACTGAAGAACCCGAAGAACGTCCGGAGTTCGAGGGCTATCGGGATGCTCATCGCCACGAGGATGAGAGCACCGGCTGCTGTGAGTTTCATGCTATCACCCCCATTAGCAGGTTGAAGCCGTCTATCAGCACCGGGATGGCGACGGTCCTGCCGAACAGCCCGGCGTCCCTGATGATGCTCGCCAGCGGGATGACGTAGGCGAGAATCACGAGGATGGCCGCGATGGCCGTCCACAGTTTCAGGTTGTCGAGGACGACCGGACTTCCGCTCGCTCCCGAAAGCGGTGCGGGAATCCGGTCGTCGACCGGTATCTCAATGGGGTCCTCGATGGACGAGAGGAGGATATTGAACAGGAACAACACCACCGACAGGAACAGCAGGGCGGCACCGATAGCGATTTGCGCGCGGAGTTCGGCCACCGACCCGATGGTCGCCGTGAAGTCGAAGTTCTGGTACTGGGGTTCGGCGGTCCGCCGGGGAATGCCGAGGAGCCCGGCACGGTGCATCGCGTTCGACATGAGCACCATCCCGACGAACCACGTGACGACCTGAAACAGGCCGATGGGACGGCTGTAGAGCCGCCGTCCGGTCAGTTGCGGGACGAGCCAGTAGGCACCCGCCATCATCGTCAGCGCCACCGCGGTCCCGACTGTCAGATGGAAGTGGCCGGGAACCCACAGCGTGTTGTGGACGAGGTAGTTGATGTTCATCCCGGCGTTGATCATGCCGGAGAACCCACCCGCCGCGAACATGAGTCCCGCGAGCGCCATCCCGGTGAACGCCGGGTCACGCCACGGGAGGACGCCAAGCCACTTGAGATAGCCCTTACCGCCGCGCTGGCGCGCGCCGTGTTCCATACTGGCGACGACCGTGAACGCGGTCAGCAGGCTCGGGAGCAGGAGGAACATCGTGTTCGTCATGGCGATGAACTTGAAGCCCTCCGCGATGCCGGGGTCCAGATACTGGTGGTGGATGCCGACCGGCGTCGAGAGCAAGAGGAACAGCACGAACACCACGCGCGCGAGCGGGTCGCTGAACAGACGACCGCCCGAGAGTTTCGGCAGCACGGTGTACCACAGCAGGTAGGCTGGCATCAGCCAGAAGTAGACGACCGGGTGGCCGAAGTACCAGAACAGCGTCCGGGTGAGAAGGGGGTTGATGGTGTCGATGAAGCCGAGCGACCACGGGATGAAAAAGAACACAACCGAGATGGCGACGCCGAGGGTCGAGAGGTACCACATCACCATCGTCGTCAGCACCATGAACGTCTGGAGCGGAATGCGTTCGTCGGGGTGCTCGCTTCGCCAGTTGCGGAAGGCGAGGAACCAGTCCGCGCCCGCCATCCACGTCCCGATGATGAACATTGCCAATCCGACGTAGAACAGCGGATGGGCTTGTAAGGGCGCATAGAAGGTGTACAACACGTCCGCGCTCATATCGAGGCTCGGGAACAGGCCGGCGACGATGGCAATTGCCGCGAACGTCGCGCCGGCCGTCGTCAGCCCGAACCACGCCCACGTCAACTTGATGTTCGGGAGCGGCGATTCCAAACTCCGTGTGACGGCCCACGTGAAGAGGCCGAGGAGGTAAAAGATGGTGAACACCAGCGCGAGCAGGACGCCGTGCCCCGTGAGGATGGTGTAGTAGTCGGTCGAGGGAAGGACCCGAACGAATCCCGTCCGGTGGAGTCCCTGTATCAGTCCGAAGAACGCGCCAATGCCCAGCGCGACGAACGAGACGAGGAACGTCGCTTTGATGACTTTGGCTTCCTCGGGATACTTGTCTACGTACAGCGACATCTCAGGCACCTCCCGCCGTCGCGTTGAACTCATCCTCGGGGACGACCTTCAGCGTTCCTTCCATGCCGTGGTGGCCCGCGCCACAGTATTCGTTACAGAGGATACCGTACTCCTGTGGACTCGAGACTTCGACGGTGAACGTCGCTATCTGCCCCGGAATCACCATCGTGTTGGCGTTCGTGCCGACCACCTCGAATCCGTGTATCACGTCCGCGGACGTCACGTGGAACGTGAGCGTGCTGTTGGCGGGCACGACGATAGGCTCGTTCGTGCCGGGTTGATACACGAATTGCTTGGCGACGACGTACACGTCGTACTCGTTCGCCCCGGTTTTGTAGACGCCGGGGTTACCGAATTTCGGGTGTTGGTCGACCGCCTTCGGGTCGATGGTTCCGCCCTTGTCGTCGATCATCGAGACGCCCACGCCGACCGCACCGTACGTGACGGTCGCGATAATGCCAACTATCAACAACAGCGACGCGGCGAGCCAGAATTTCTCGTACTCGTGAATCTCCATGTTATCCCACCACCGTGATACCGCGGCCGAGGAACTCGACGAAGTACATGAACACCCACATCAAGGCCAAAATCATGAAGTACACGAAAATCAGTGTCAGTGTTCCAATGGGGTCAAAATCGTCGTGTTCCAGTTCCCGTTCGATGCCGTCGGAGGCCGACCCGACGAGGTATCCGCGTGGACGCTCCGCCGAGTCGCTCTCTTGAACCGAACGTTGCTCCAATTCTGTCGACATAGCTCAGGCTACGAAGAGATTTTTTAAATTATACAACCGTAATTCTCATCGGCTGGAAATCGGCGAAGTACCATAAGTGCAGTAGTCCCAATTACGGGTATGGACCCGTCGAAACGTGATTCTCGGCTCAAAGCCGAGCTGTCGAAGCATTCGCCTCGAAGTGTGAGTATTATCGCTCTCCTTGCACTCGTTCCGGTGATAGCGTTCGCCTTCGAGAAGAGTCTGTATGCGGGCGTCGTCACGTCTATCAACGTGAGTCTCATCTTTACGAGCATCTACCTGCTCGTCTCGCCGACGGAGGGTGACCACGGGACCGACGTCGCCGAATCCACGGCTTGACGACGATGTTCGTTCCGCTCCACGGTCACGGCGTGGCGCTCCCGACTGGGAACGTGGATGCTGTGGTGTTTCTCGTCATCGGCTTCCTCGGCGGCGGCCACTGTCTCGGGATGTGCGGCCCGTTGGTGAGCGTCTACGCCGACCGACTGCGGGAGATGGAGGGTACCGAGGCTGGGACGCTGACGCTCCTGCAGGTGCGCCAGCACGTCGTGTTCAACCTCGGCCGGACCGCCGGGTACGCCGCCGTCGGAGCCCTTCTCGCCACGCTCGGTGCTGTCACGGTCGGGTCGATGAGCGCGGTGCTGTCGGTCGGCACCGGGATTCAGGCCACGACCGCACTGCTCTCGGGTGGATTTATCGCCATCATGGGATTTTCGTACGTCGGCGGGTCGGTCAAGCATCCGTCCATCGGACCGCTGAACGACCTGTTCGGGCGACTAAGCGGCGTGCTGACGCGCCGGGTGGACGATTTCGTCGGCGATACCCGCATCGCGGGGCTCGGGGTCGTTCACGCGCTCCTTCCGTGCCCGATAACGTACCCGGCGTACGTCTACGCGTTCGCGCTCGGCGACCCGCTCCGCGGCGGGTTCCTGCTCGCGCTCGTCGGTCTCGGAACGCTCCCGACGCTGCTGGTCTACGGCACCGTCTTCGGGTCGCTGTCGGCGAGCAAGCACCTGCACCGTATCTTGGGTGTCGCGTTCGTCGTCCTGGGCTATCTGATGCTCGCACACGGACTGATGCTGTTCGGCATCGACGTCCCGCGGGTGGCGCTCCCGCTTCCGTCGCCGAACTATCGACTGGTGGGGTGAAACGGTGAGCGAGTCAACCGCCGCGACGGACGACCGACGCGCACCGGACGAACGACGTTCGACTGACGAGTGTACGCTCTGTGGATTACCGACCGGCGACGCGCCCGTCACCGACGGCGACGTTGATGGGGGCTACTGCTGTCGTGGCTGTCTCGAAATCGCGCGAACGTTGGACGACGTGGAGGCGGCCGACGCCGACGAGGTGCGAAGCGAGCGGAAAACGGGGACGGAAAACGCGCCCGAGGACGCGGACCACACCTACCTCGCGGTCGATGGAATGCACTGTGCGACCTGCGAGACGTTCATCGAATCGACCGCCGCCGACGCGGACGGCGTGTACGGGGCGGACGCGAGCTACGCGACGGACATGCTTCGGGTCGCCCACGATGCGGACACCGACTTGGAGGACGTCCGTCGCGTCCTCGACCGCTACGGCTACGGCGTCGGCGACCCCGACGACACCGACGAGGAGCGCACCGACACGCAACTCGTCCGTTTTCTCATCGGCGGCGGCGTCTTCGGGATGATGGTGATGATGTGGTACGTCCTCTTTTTGTACCCGAGCTATCTGGGCTTCGAGCCGCTCGTGGACCTCGGCGGCTTCGACGGCCTCTACCTGTTCGGCAACGTCTGGCTCATGTCCTCCATCGTCCTCTTTTACACCGGGTATCCGATACTCCGCGGTGCGGTGGTCAGCCTCCGTGCGGGCCAACCGAACATGGACCTGCTCGTATCGCTAGCGGCCGTGAGCTCCTACTGTTATAGCGCCGTCGCGGTGCTCGTTGGGGGGACCCACGTCTACTTCGACGTGACGGTCACCATCGTCATCGTGGTCACCATCGGGAACTACTACGAGGACCGCATCAAGCAGCGCGCCACGAGCGGCCTCTCCGAGCTGACCAGCGCGCACGTGGACGACGCCACCCGCATCATCGAGGACGACGACCACGAGACCGTTCCCGTCGAGGACCTCGTATCGGGCGACCGCGTTCTCGTCCGACCGGGCGAACGTGTTCCGGTGGACGGGACCGTTGTCGACGGCAGCGCCGCCATCGACGAGTCGCTCATCACGGGCGAGTCGATTCCCAAGACGCGACGTTCCGGCGACCCCGTGCTCGGCGGCACCATCGCGTCCGACAACCCCATCGTCGTCGAAGTCGGTACCGACGCGACCAGCACGCTCGACCGACTCGTCGAACGGTTGTGGCAGATTCAGAGTTCGCGGTCGGGAATTCAGCGACTCGCGGACAAACTGGCGACCCTCTTCGTCCCGACGGTGCTCGTCCTCGCGGTGGTCACGACGGGCTACCACCTCGTCACAGGTTCGACGGTCGCCACCGCCCTCCTCACCGGTCTCACCGTGCTCATCGTCTCGTGTCCCTGTGCGCTGGGGCTGGCGACGCCGCTGGCGGTCGCGTCGGGTATCCGGGAGGCGGCCGACCGGGGAATCGTAGTCGCTTCTGACGCCGTATTTGAGTCTGTCCCCGACGCCGATGTCGTGGTCTTCGACAAGACCGGCACGCTCACCGATGGCGCGATGACCGTCCGGGATATCGTGGTCAACGATGACGCCGACGACACCGACGCCGACGCGGTACTCGCTCGTGCGGGCGCGCTCGAACGCTTTTCCGCTCACCCCATCGCGGCGGCCATCGCGGACGCGGCCGAGGAAACCCTCGACGCCGAAGACGTCGAGACGCACGACAGAGGCGTGACCGGCGTCGTAGACGGCGAGCAGGTCGTCGTCGGCCACCCGAGCCTCGTGGAGTCTCGTGGCGTTGCCCTCACATTGTCGGACGAATCGACGATGGCCGACGCCCGCAATGCGGGTCGCGTTCCAGTCGTCGTCGCGTGGGGTGGCCGCGTCCGCGGCGTCATCGTCGTCGGAGACACTCCACGACCCGAGTGGGAGACGGCCGTCGCGGCTATCGGCGGCGACCGCGACGTGGTGATACTCACGGGCGACGACGAGCGTGCCGTCTCCCGATTCCGCGCCGACCCGAACGTCTCGGAGGTGTTCGCGGGCGTTCCCCCGCAGGCCAAGCGGGAGACCATCGAACGCCTGAAATCTCGGGGGACGGTGGCGATGGTCGGCGACGGGAGCAACGACGCGCTGGCGCTCGCGGCGGCCGACATCGGCATCGCGCTCGGAAGCGGCACCGACCTCGCGGGCGATGCCGCAGACGCGGTGCTCGTGCGCAACGACCTCGATGCCGTCCCCGAGGTGTTCGCGGTCGCTCGCGGTACGAACCGGCGACTCCGACGCAACCTCGGGTGGGCGTTCCTCTACAACGCGGTCGCGGTCCCGCTCGCGGTGTTCGGGTTATTGAACCCGCTGTTCGCGGCGGTCGCGATGGGAACGAGTAGCCTCATCGTCGTCGTCAACTCGGCACGGTCGTTGGACTGATTGCTGCTCTCTTGATCGTCCCTTCCCCGCCCTATACACTGGCGACCGTATCGGAGACTCGAACGCGTGCTTCGGTCGATACGTAAGCAACTAGCCAGTAGTGATTATGCGCTGGCCGTTGCGCTCTGTTTCCGCTCGACACGAGCGGACGAATCGAGAAGCAGAACTTCGAACGAAAACCGACCCAGCTCATTCCGACCAGAGATGTCTGATACACACGTTCCAGATGAAACGGAAGTCGTCATCGTCGGCGCGGGTCCGGGTGGCTACGTCGCGGCGATTCGCGCCGGGCAACTTGGACTCGACGTCACGCTCGTAGAGAAGGAGGCGTACGGCGGTACCTGTCTCAACTTCGGGTGTATCCCCTCGAAGGCGCTGATATCCGCGACCGACGCCGCCCACGAGGCGGCGACGGGGGAGAACCGGGGTATCCACGCCGACCCAGATATCGACCTCTCGGAAACCGTCGATTGGAAGGACGACGTCGTGGACCGACTCACGGGTGGCGTCGAGCAACTCTGTAAGCGGGCGGGCGCGACGCTCGTCGAGGGGCGGGCCGAGTTCGCTGACGAATCGACGGTCGCGGTCCACACCGACAATGGCGATTACGAATTGTCGTTCGACCACGCCGTCATTGCGACCGGCAGTCGCGCCGTCGAACTCCCCGACTTCCCGTTCGAGGAGGACCCGATTCTCGACTCGCGGCAAGCACTCGCGCTCGAAGAAGCGCCGGAGTCGCTGGTCATCGTCGGTGCCGGCTACATCGGCATGGAACTCGCCAGCACGTACGCCAAGGCCGGAACCGACGTGACCGTCGTGGAGATGCTGGACGAGATACTGCCCGGCTACGGAGCGGCGGCGAGCGAACTCGTTCGCGAGCGCGCGACGGACCTCGGCGTCGATTTCCACTTCGGTGAGCGCGCGGCGGACTGGCAGGACCGCGACGGCGGTATCACCCTCGTCACGGAG
>NZ_MEIH01000304.1:0-1278 GCF_001723155.1 Haladaptatus sp. W1 | reverse complement strand
GCTCTCGGCCATTGTTCTCGTCCTCCTCCTCGCCGCCATGGTGCACACCTACCTGACGCGGGAGGAGTCAGAACCCCCGAAATGGATGGGGAAGTTGACGTCCGCGAGCCCGCGGTTCTCGTTCCGACTCGGTTTCCTGTTGCTCGGCTTCTTTCCGACCGACATCTTCACCTCGGTCGCCGTCGGGTCCTATCTCGCCTCGAACGGCCTCCCGCTCACGGATTCGTTCGGATTCATCGTCGTTACCCTGCTGATTTTGGCGTTTCCGTCGCTCGTCCTGCTCGCGTTCGGTGAACGGGCCGAAGCCTTCCTGCCGAAGGCTCGGGAGTGGATGAACGGTAACTCGTGGGTCGTCAGCGAGGTCGTCATATTTCTCTTCGTCGGTATGAGCCTCAACAACCTCCTCGGCTAACCGGTTTCGTGGACCAAGCTCGAAAACGTCCGTTTCGTTCCATCTCTCCGAGTAATCTCTTGTCCGCACACGGACTTGCACCGTTGTCGTTCGGTGGACGGCTCGGACGACTCACCTCCAATTTCATATCGCACTATGGAATTTATAAATTCGAATTCGATAGCTTCACTCTGTCTCGGCGTTGAATTTTGGGTTTTCTGCCTCTGCCCATAACTTCCCATTAGGGCCATAAGCGGAAGTGGACGGGGGACGGTACCCCTTTTCGATCTATGCGTGTCCGCTAGTGGATAGAGTGAGGCACCCCGTGAGTATCTGGAAACTTCGCTGCTACCGTCTCTATCACTCGATATGGCGTCTATCTATTCGAGTCTCTCGGTAGTAAATGGCGAGTATTTTGCTTTTGTTGTCTCTCACAGCATTAATTCGAAGCTGAACTCTCTCCTCGCACAAATTCGACATCGACGACAACGTCTTCTCCGGTCGTTTTTGTTAGACGATCATCGATATGCTGTGCGAGGTCAGCTGGCAGCTGCGCGTTTGGACTGTGTGCCACGACGACGGTTACGCTAGCTGGATTCTTGAGGAGCACCTCATCGACATTATAGTTGACACTCACCGATTCGACTGTTAAATCACCGAACTGGCCACTGTCAAACATTGCTTCAGTCTCTGTGTGTGCGCTGTTCGTAACGGCTCCAACTTCGAATGATGCCCAGGTGACAGCACCGAGAACCACCGACAAGAGGACAAGACCGAGAACAATCGTGGCAATTCGAACGCGAACTGCTGCGCAGGCGTGCTGTATGGCGTTCTCGGCGTACCGAGCGTCGTCGGGTTAGACAACGAGTTCGGAACAGTGACAAATC
>NZ_MEIH01000303.1:0-2165 GCF_001723155.1 Haladaptatus sp. W1 | reverse complement strand
TCTCGTCGTGTTCGCGGCCTACCTGTTGACACACCCGTATCCCGCGACGGGCGGCGGTCTATACCTGGCGATGGCCGACGCGATACGCGACAACGGCTATCGCCTTCCGGCGCGGGTTCCGCGGTACACGCCGAACGGGATTCCGTTCGGCTATCGCCGCTCGCGTTCTACGTCGCCGCGCTCGCCCGCGACGTCCTCGGCGTCGGCCCGCTGACCCTGACGCGCTTCCTGCCCGGCGTCGTCACCGTCCTGACCGTCGTTCCAACCTATCTCCTCGGACACGAGGTGTTCGCCGACGCACCCGACAGAAACCGACGAGCGGGGCTCGCGGCGCTCGTCGTCGCGGTTAGTCCCGCCGTGTTCAAGTGGCACCTCTCGGCGGGCGGCATCGTCCGCGCTCCGGCCTTCCTGTTCACGGTGACGGGGTTGTACGTCGGATTGCGGCTGTTTCGGACCCCGGAGAACCCCGTTCGCTGGGCGGTGGCGGGGACGGTCCTGTTCGGCCTGACGATACTCACCAGTTCGCCACCTCTCGTTCCCAAGAGTACACGGTAGCTCGGTGTCCTACGATATGAGATCGACCAGTTTACTCGTCGAAGCCAAGCTACCTAACACTCGTGTAGTAGCGAGAACTCAGGATGGATAAATTACTTGACAAAAGAGTCAAAAATGCAATCTAGATTAGGGCAACTACCCATCGTCTGCTAAATTACGGTGCAGCGATTATGCGATTGAGGATGACGAGACCGAGACAGCATTTGGCCGGCGGCGTGCGAACATCCACGAAACACTCGAGGTAGTCGACGACGTGCCTACGACAGAGAGGGTCACGGTCATCGAGAATTTCGACCATCTCCCGGTTCGACGGCTTTCGTGATCAGCGGACCACTGATGGCACGCTCTATGTGATGTGATATCCTCCTCGTTCACGGGCAAGGGTTGCTCCGTAGGGCGTCGAGCGATTCAACACTTCCCCAAAGGCCCGAGCGCGGCACGCGATATTCCAACACTCACAGTGCTTGCATAGCGGGTAGCCACGCAGCCACCCGCCAGAGACTGGCAGTTCCGGTTGGGTACCCCAGCCGAGAAAGTGACGAATATTTAACTAGAAACTGATAGAAGTCATATTTGTATCTTAACTAAATATTTCTTTTATATGAGAAAAGTATAATTATTGTCCCGGAAGGTAACCTAGAACATCAGGATTGAGAACAGATGAAAAACTATAGGCTTTCAGTTCTTCTGATCGCTATACTCCTTTGTCTTTCAGGGCTCATAGTCGCGCTCCCCGCAGAAGGCTCACACGGCGGAAACGCAAACGTGACCACGAACACGTCGGGCGCCACGGCTACAACCAAGATAGCGACAACTCCAAAGTCGACGGTAAGTCAATCGAAAGTCAACACAACAGTGACCACGACGACCGACGCAGTGTCGGACGTGTCCAGCACTGTCGATGATGCGAACGAGTCTGGCTGGTCACCGTCCACGATCGACCCCGAGGCGACGACCCCCAAGACGAACGGCACGCTCGACACGACGAGCGTCGGCGACACTTCCCGTGAAACTGATGTATCCAGCACAACCGACACAGTGGATCCGAGCAAGAATGTAGACGAGATCGAAGCCACCTCCGATGCCGCTAACGACAGACCGACATCGACTGGTAACTCATCCGAGAAAACGAAAACCAATTCCCTCCCGACCAACGCGGCACGCGGCAACGTCGGGGAAATCAGCAACACAGTCATCAAAAACGTGGGACCGACTGCCGATACCGCAAACGCGAATAGACAGTCGGGACTCGATATCGCAAGCGATGCGACCGCCGGCGTCATCAAAGAGAATCTGAATGCGTCGCCACATGTGACGAAAACAGATGAGAACGGAATTGGCACCGTCAAAAAGACGACCCCCATGGGTCGTCCGTTCAAACCGGTTGCAACCCCGTCATTGTCCGTGGTACAAAGCGAAACAGTTGAGATGAACACTGCTCCCAACACGACGCCGCAGTTGAGCGACACTGCATCCGGCGGTGAGGCGAACGCGGACAGATCAACGAGGACAGTAGAGGCGAACGATCCAGAGACACACCCGAGCGAATCTAGTCCGACGATTCCGGCCCACCCTACGAAAACCGCCGAACTCATCGGCGTGACTGTCAC
>NZ_MEIH01000302.1:0-4175 GCF_001723155.1 Haladaptatus sp. W1 | reverse complement strand
CGTCGTGTTCGCGGCCTACCTGTTGACACACCCGTATCCCGCGACGGGCGGCGGTCTATACCTGGCGATGGCCGACGCGATACGCGACAACGGCTATCGCCTTCCGGCGCGGGTTCCGCGGTACACGCCGAACGGGATTCCGTTCGGCTATCGCCGCTCGCGTTCTACGTCGCCGCGCTCGCCCGCGACGTCCTCGGCGTCGGCCCGCTGACCCTGACGCGCTTCCTGCCCGGCGTCGTCACCGTCCTGACCGTCGTTCCAACCTATCTCCTCGGACACGAGGTGTTCGCCGACGCACCCGACAGAAACCGACGAGCGGGGCTCGCGGCGCTCGTCGTCGCGGTTAGTCCCGCCGTGTTCAAGTGGCACCTCTCGGCGGGCGGCATCGTCCGCGCTCCGGCCTTCCTGTTCACGGTGACGGGGTTGTACGTCGGATTGCGGCTGTTTCGGACCCCGGAGAACCCCGTTCGCTGGGCGGTGGCGGGGACGGTCCTGTTCGGCCTGACGATACTCACCAGTTCGCCACCTCTCGTTCCCAAGAGTACACGGTAGCTCGGTGTCCTACGATATGAGATCGACCAGTTTACTCGTCGAAGCCAAGCTACCTAACACTCGTGTAGTAGCGAGAACTCAGGATGGATAAATTACTTGACAAAAGAGTCAAAAATGCAATCTAGATTAGGGCAACTACCCATCGTCTGCTAAATTACGGTGCAGCGATTATGCGATTGAGGATGACGAGACCGAGACAGCATTTGGCCGGCGGCGTGCGAACATCCACGAAACACTCGAGGTAGTCGACGACGTGCCTACGACAGAGAGGGTCACGGTCATCGAGAATTTCGACCATCTCCCGGTTCGACGGCTTTCGTGATCAGCGGACCACTGATGGCACGCTCTATGTGATGTGATATCCTCCTCGTTCACGGGCAAGGGTTGCTCCGTAGGGCGTCGAGCGATTCAACACTTCCCCAAAGGCCCGAGCGCGGCACGCGATATTCCAACACTCACAGTGCTTGCATAGCGGGTAGCCACGCAGCCACCCGCCAGAGACTGGCAGTTCCGGTTGGGTACCCCAGCCGAGAAAGTGACGAATATTTAACTAGAAACTGATAGAAGTCATATTTGTATCTTAACTAAATATTTCTTTTATATGAGAAAAGTATAATTATTGTCCCGGAAGGTAACCTAGAACATCAGGATTGAGAACAGATGAAAAACTATAGGCTTTCAGTTCTTCTGATCGCTATACTCCTTTGTCTTTCAGGGCTCATAGTCGCGCTCCCCGCAGAAGGCTCACACGGCGGAAACGCAAACGTGACCACGAACACGTCGGGCGCCACGGCTACAACCAAGATAGCGACAACTCCAAAGTCGACGGTAAGTCAATCGAAAGTCAACACAACAGTGACCACGACGACCGACGCAGTGTCGGACGTGTCCAGCACTGTCGATGATGCGAACGAGTCTGGCTGGTCACCGTCCACGATCGACCCCGAGGCGACGACCCCCAAGACGAACGGCACGCTCGACACGACGAGCGTCGGCGACACTTCCCGTGAAACTGATGTATCCAGCACAACCGACACAGTGGATCCGAGCAAGAATGTAGACGAGATCGAAGCCACCTCCGATGCCGCTAACGACAGACCGACATCGACTGGTAACTCATCCGAGAAAACGAAAACCAATTCCCTCCCGACCAACGCGGCACGCGGCAACGTCGGGGAAATCAGCAACACAGTCATCAAAAACGTGGGACCGACTGCCGATACCGCAAACGCGAATAGACAGTCGGGACTCGATATCGCAAGCGATGCGACCGCCGGCGTCATCAAAGAGAATCTGAATGCGTCGCCACATGTGACGAAAACAGATGAGAACGGAATTGGCACCGTCAAAAAGACGACCCCCATGGGTCGTCCGTTCAAACCGGTTGCAACCCCGTCATTGTCCGTGGTACAAAGCGAAACAGTTGAGATGAACACTGCTCCCAACACGACGCCGCAGTTGAGCGACACTGCATCCGGCGGTGAGGCGAACGCGGACAGATCAACGAGGACAGTAGAGGCGAACGATCCAGAGACACACCCGAGCGAATCTAGTCCGACGATTCCGGCCCACCCTACGAAAACCGCCGAACTCATCGGCGTGACTGTCACTGCCGGCGTCGTCCTCCATCGCCCGGAGATCGGAACGCTGGCCACCCACGCCAATACAGTGGGTGTCTTCTCTAAACCAAAGCTCGGAGACCGGGTCTGGTGGCCGTTTATGCCACTCAGATACAGTAAGTATGATGACTCTGATCCACTCGAACAAGAAGTACGCGCGGAGCTGCATGATCACATCGAGCGCGCGCCTGGAACATATCTCTCACAGTTGGACGACCGAATGGATGTTTCATTGTCGACCATCCGCCACCACCTCCGAATACTGGAAGACGAGAAGATAGTGACGAACGCGAAAATTCGGATTGCCTGTTTTGGTGGTGGCGACCGAACGGTAGGTCTCGGTGTCCTCGGGAATCTGGAAGCCGTTTTCGTCGTAGTCGATCGGGAGACGACGTTCGAAGAAACGTTGGCAGTCTGGCGTAGCGTAGATGCAGTACAGGTAGGGCTCTTCGTTGGTGGTATTGGTTCGGGTTTGGAAACCCACGCGGAGTTCGACGAGGTACGCACGGGTGATTGACTCGTCGGTAGTTGGTGCGGGTTGGTCGTGGTCCTGGGCGGCGGTATCGGGTGTGGGTTCGAGGCGCTTGACGGGGTGGAAGGTTTTTGCGCCGAATTGGGCCTCGATTGAGAGTGCACCGCCGTTAGGTTTCTCGTCGAAGGACGCCATTACAGGTGTCCTCCGAGAACGGGTGGTTGGTAGTCGATGCGTTTTTCTACGGCAGGGGTATTGCTAGTCATGCTTCTGTGACCAGAAGCGTGGGCGGCGTTGCAGCGCCGTCCGATTTCTGACCGGAATCCCACGCTTCTTGCTCATTAATTCAATATTCAGTCACTAATAGATTACTATTGTATGGTCTAATGTATTGTTCAAAAGACGGTCTGTTAGTAAAATGTTTACGATAGCAAAGACAAGCGTAAAGTAACGATTAGACCGATGTCAAAATTAGTGAGCCTCAAACTCGACGGTGTCGATGGAGAGATCTTGGACCAACTTCAAGAAGGACGAGCCAGCGATCAACCATGGGGACGAAACACGCCGAAAAATCTCGGTGACGAGCTTGAATACTCTCGACAGCATATCTCAACCCGTTTAGGAATGCTCGAAGCTGCTGGTTTAGTCAAAAATATTGGTGGTGGTGTCTACGAGTTTGTTGACGATCCTCGTGAATAAGATTAGCAATCTTTGCTCATGGTTGTGTTTACTTAATATCTTATTATAACAACTGTTCCCCAGTGTCTCGAACATATCTAGCAGACACAATCAAATAATGATCACAATATTATTGTGAGTATTGACATTTAGTTCGACACTTATTCTTTATCTTTAATTAATGAAACACCATTTATCGAATGTGAAACTCGATTCTTTTGCCGATTAAGCATTTGTATTAATATATAATCGGATATAAGGTATTCAAGATAATAATCTCTATATTTGTTTTTCGCTTTTCCAAGAGTGTAAGTGAGCATTGAAAGTAGACCGATTATTTCTGCAACAACTACTGCGAAGTTCAGATTATGTATACTAGATATTTTTGGATTATACGGCAGCAAAATTAACTCTAAGTCTAGAAAATAAAATATTTTTTCACCAATGACATAAGAAAAATATAATATGCCAAGGAGAAGGAAGGCTAACCAAGTACTCCGGTAGAAAGCAAAGAGTGCCTGGAAAGTTCTCGAACGTCCACGGGAATCAAAATGAATATGGCCTCGAACGCGAATATATATTCAGTACCTCACAAAGCATCCTCGGCCAACTGTTTCTGAAGCCTGAGTTCTGTGTCGGAGCGGTTGCTCTGACGGTCTCGACGAGAGAAGCATGGACGAATCGAAGGCGAGCCGTCGCTGTCGGCGGCGGTCTGCCGCCGACGCGACAGCGTCGCCACTCATACCGCAGGCTAGCCCGACCGAAAGTTACCGGGTAAACCGGTCGTCCGGTGGCCGGTTCGCGGGGACGGCCCGACGCGTCGCGAGGGCCGTCCACGCTGCCCGTCGGACCAT
>NZ_MEIH01000301.1:0-8023 GCF_001723155.1 Haladaptatus sp. W1 | reverse complement strand
GCGGTCGACGCCGGTCCCGCCAAGAGCGTCGTCCCGCTGGAAAATAGCACGCTGACGGCCATGACGACGCCGCTGATTCCGGTCGCATCAAGGAATCCGATGCGGATGCCGACGACGGCCGCGTACTCCACGACCGTCGAGAGGAGCACTCCCGCGAAGAGGAACCGGACGACGAAGTTCACGAGGCCGACGGAGAGGATACGAACGTCCGAGGCGACGATGCCCGGAATCTCCCGGAGTCCGGTGTCGGTCTCGACGGTCGGGTTCAAATCCGGCAGGACGAAGAACGCGACGAGCGCCGCGAACAACCCCGCGAACCCGGCCACGAGAAACGCCGGGGTGAAGCCGTAGAGGTTGGCCACGAGTCCGCCGACGACCAGTCCGGCGGGGAAACCGAGACTCTGGCCGCCGCGCAAGTAGCCCGTCCACTTGCCTCGGTTCTCGGGCGTTGTCACTTTCGTCACCGTGCTGAACGCGCCGACGAACACGAACGCAGACCCGATTCCCCACAGCACGCGACCCGGCGAACGTCGTGGCGCTCACGGCGGTTGCCGTCACGGGACGCTTCCCGCGAGTCCGTTCGTCCACGCGTCCGTCAGTCCGAGCACGTAGCCGAACGGCGCGAGTCCTTGGAGCGTGAAGCCGACGAGCATCGGTCGGCGCGTTCCGAATCGGTCGAGAATCGTCCCCGCGGGCGTGTTCAAGAGCATCCGGGTGAAGCGGTTGATGGCGAGGATAATTCCGACGGTCAGCGCCGAGAAGCCGAGCAGGGTTCCGAGACGGGGGAGCGTCGGAAATGCGACGCCGCCGCCGACGCCGCCGAAGAAGACGCCTGCGATGAGGCTGAGGACGACGGTCCGGGTGTCGCGGTCGCTACTCACTCCGTGACCACCGCGTCCCCGTTCCACACCTCGGTCCCTCCGCGGTCCAGTGGTACGAAAACGAACCTTCACTCATACCTAGTCGGAGAGGGTTCACCCGGATAAACGGATGGATTACGGCAGTTTCGTCGGTTCAATCGCCCCGTTACCGTCCGGTTGTCGTTCCGGCCGGTCGTCGTCTGTCCGTCCCGCTGCCGTCCCCCGCTACACCGCCGATTCGGGTATTAGAACGCCGATTCGAGTATTAGAGGCGACGCTTATCGGTTGAGAATCGGGTCCTTGAGCGCGACGACTTCGCTCATGATGCCTTCGACGTTCTCGTCGTCCACCCCGTTCGTTCGGAGCGCGGTTTCGAGATGCTCGCCGACGGCATCGAAATCGGATTCGTCGAGGTCGAGGTGCGCGTGGGCTTCGCGCATGTCGTCACCCGTGTACTCGACCGGACCACCGGCCACCGAGCTGATAAACTGAATCTGGTGGGCGCGCAGTTCCGCCATGTCCATCCCCTCGAAGTACGGAATCAACTGCTCGTCGGACAGTACTCGGTCGTAGAAATCCGTGACGACCGCTTCGACCGCGCTTTGTCCGCCGATTTCGTGATAAACTGATTGAGACATTGCGTCACCACGATTGTCGGTCCGGGTTCCGCATACGACCTTTCACTACCATACTCGGGTTTATTTAAACTAATGTTGTATGGTACCAAGGTTCGTGTGAACAAGCTCCGTGGTCTTCGATTCCATCCCTCACTCGGTCGATTCGTGAATTTCGACGACCGGCGATTCACCCCTCGTCCGTCGTCACGTCGAGAGAATCTGGTCGAGCAGTTTCGTCTGTGCGACCGAGAGGTGTTCGAGGAACGTCGCCACGGAGATTCCGATCTCGGTGGCGACTTCCTCGGCGGTCGTGCCCTTCGGCGAGTCGAAATATCCCATCTCGTGGGCCGTTTCCAGCGCCTCGTACTGGCGGTCGGTGAACGCCGTGCGGTCCACAAACAGCAACGACCGCTCGTCGGTGGCCGCCGAGCGCGTGAGTCGGTTCACCGTGACGCCCTTGCAACACGACCGCAAGTCGGTGACGACGCCCCGGAGCGTTTCGAGGTCGGGCGCGATGAACGAGACGATGAGTCGGCCGGAGTCGGCCCTGAGGGTGCGGACGGGACACCCGTGACTCGGCACGCGCTGGCACGGACACTCGTTGTCGTGCGTGTACCGGTACACCGATTTCGTCTCGTCGACGAAGACCTCCTCGGCCGCCTCCGGTTCCGTTCCGGCGTCGTCGGACCGGTCTACCGTTAGCTCCCCGACGACTTCGGTCGCCGTTCGGGTAGCGTGTTGGGCCACGCTGAGGGATTCGATTTCGAACTCCTCGCTGATCGACGAAACGGGACACCCGTCCGCGTCGCTCACCGCGAGTTGGACGTGAATTCCGGAGACCATACCTAAACGAATCCGCTCCCGACGGATAAGTGACTCAGTTCGACATCCCCCCGTATCTCGATTCTCATCTCGACGACTACCGGGTGCATCGGGACGAGTCGCGGGAGCCGTCGTCCGAATCGATCACTGCGGACGTGTCCGCGTGCTCCCCTCCGTGACCCCCCGGATTTCGAACCGCGCACCACCGTTCGACGATTCGGTGACGTCTATCTCCCAGCCGTGGTCTTCCACGCACTCGGTGACGATGGTGAGTCCATACCCCGTTCCGTTCCCCGAGGTGTGCCCGTAGTCGAACACCTCGGAGCGTTCGTCGTGAGGGATTCCCGGGCCGTCGTCTTCCACGAAGAATCCGTCGGAGAGCGCCCCGACGCGTACCGCAACGTCCTCGCCGCCGTGTTCGACCGCGTTTCGAAACAGGTTCTCGAACACCGTCCGAAGTCGGTCTTCGTCGGCCAGCACGGTCGGCATCGCACCCTCGACCGAGAGCGTCGCGTCGAACGTTTTGACGTGCTTCCACGCCCGCTCCACGATGCTCGGAAGTGAGACGTCGCTCGGTTCGATAGCCGTCCCCTTGTTCTGTGCCATCCGCAACAGGTTGCGGATGATCCGCTCCATCCGGTCGTGTGCGCGTTTCACCTCCTCGAAATCGCTCTCCCGCCCGTTCATCTCGGCCTCCGCCAGGTACATCTGCGCGATAGAAAGCGGGTTTCGAAGGTCGTGTGAGACGATGCTTGCGAACTGCTCTAATCGGCGTTCGCGCTCCTTGCGGTCGGTGATGTCGTGGAAATAGACCGAGAGACCCGTCTCAGACGGGTACGCGTTCATCTCGATCCAGATGCCGAGCCGTTCATCGTTGAGTTCGAAGTTAGTCGGCTCCTGGGTGTCCATCGCGGTGTGAAACTCCTCCCACATGTCCGTCTCGGTCGCGGTGGGCAAGACGTCCCAAAAACGCCGCTCGAGTACCACTTCGCTGGACTCCGGGAGAATATCCTCCGCACGGTCGTTGACGTGCGTGAACCGCCAGTCGTCGTCGAGCGCGAAGAAGGCGTCCGAAACGCGGCCGAGAATCTCGCTCAACTCGGTTTCGAGTTCGCTCCGTCGGCGTTCGAGTTCGTGTTCTCGCTGCTTGAGATCGGTGATGTCTTCACCGGTGGAGATGACCCGTTCCAGCTCCCCGTCGGGCCCGTACACGGGCCCGGCGCTGATGGACAGCCACAGGCGTTCGCCGTCCGGTTTTTCAATGGCGATCTCCTCGTCGTACACCGTCTCGCCGGTCGAGTGGACGCGCTCTGCGGGCGACTTCCCGTCGGCGAGCGGTTCCCCGTTCGCGTCGAGGGTCCGCCATTCGTCCGCGTCGTCCGACTTTTTCTGGAATTCCTCCTCGGACTGGCCGAGGAGTTCCTGCGCTCGTCGGTTCGCGAGCAGTATCTCCCCGTCCGCATCCTGTACGTAAATTCCGACCGGCGACGTTTCCAACAGTCGTTCGGTCTGGTTTCGCTCGCGGAGGAGTTGGTCGGTCCGTTCTTTCTGTTCGGTGACGTCGTCGATGGCGTACACCAGACGGTCGATTTCGTCCCCGTCGTCGATGGGGGCGACGTTGAGAGAGAGCCACCGACGACCTTCCCCCTCGAGGTGGAACTGGCACCGAAAATCGACGACTGGGTCGCCGGTTTCGGCGACCCGTGCAAACGGGCGGTCGTCGGGTGGAATCGACTCGTCGTCCTCGTCGTAGAGGTCCCACGACCGCACCGTGTACCGGTCCAGCTTCGACTCCTCGATGCCGAGCCGGTCGATGACGCGGGAGTTCGCCCGGACGAACGTGCCGTCCGACGAAACGACGGCGATACCGACCGGGACAGTTTCGAGCGCCTGCTCGATTAAATCGCGCTCCTCCTCGAGCCGCTGTTTCGCCGCCCGCCGTTCGGTCATGTCCCGAGTGACCTTGGTGAACCCTCTGAGTTCCCCGTCGTCGGTCCACAGGGCCGTGATGACGACGTTGGCCCAAAACTGCGTACCGTCTTTCCGGACGCGGTACCCCTCGTACTCGGTGCGTCCCCGTTCGACCGCGATTTCGCGGTGGTGCTCTGGAATACCCGCCTCCGTGTCGGCTTCGGTGTAGAACTTCGAGAAGTGTTCGCCGATTATCTCGTCGGCGGTGTATCCTTTGATTTTCTCCGCACCCTTGTTCCACGTGACGATGTGCCCCTCTGGGTCGAGCATGAAGATGGCGTACTCCTCTACTTCCTCGACCAACGAGTGAAACTGCGAGTCGTCGTTTCGTTCGAAGTCGCCGTCGCGCCACCACACTCGGTTTCCGGACGGGAGTTCTTTCCCCTTCACGACGCCTCGCTCGGCGAACTCTTCGAGGTTCGTCACGGCGACGTCCGGCCGGCAACCCAGTTCCGTCGCAAACTCTCGCGTCGAAAACGGCTCTCCTCCATCCCCGATTCTGTCGAGCGCCTCGCGGGCCGCGTTCTCGGGGTTCATACACCACTCCTCTCGAATGGATTACCATAGTGTTTTCGTCGTCCATTGCCCAACGGGTCCGTTCGCGCCTTCTCGGCTGAAAATAACATATGAATGGGGTGTTCGCTATCGCTCGCCCAAAAACCGCTCTGCGGTTCGACGGAAGACGTCGGCGTACACGGCTTCCGATAACTCGCGCTCTATCAACCCTCGTCGCTCCGCTTCGTAGGGGTAGGGAACGTTCGGAAAGTCCGTCCCGAACATGACCGATTCCGAGAGTTCACCCAACTCGTCGTCCCCGATTTCCGACGGGTCGAACCCCAACACGTCCGCCGACCGCGGCGAGAGCGCCATCGTCGTGTCCAAAAACACCTGTTCGTGCTCCCGCGCGAATCCCATGAACGCGTCCGCCTCGAACGTCCCCATGTGGGCCGCACAGGCGCGCACCTCGGGGTACGATTCGACGAACTGCTCGAACTGGTCCGCCCCGACGTGGGGACTCGATTCGAACATCGGAGCGGTCCCCGCGTGGAACACGATGGGGCGGTCGTACTCGGCGGCCAACTCGAACGCCGGGTCGAGTCGCGGGTCCGCCGGACCGCACTCCTGTACCGGACACTGGAACTTCAACCCGCGCGCACCCGCCTCGAACGCCGCCCGAACGACCGCCGCAACGTCGTCGTCGCCGTGCACCGTAGCGAACGGAACCGCCATCGCCGAGTCCTCGGCCGCGGCCAACACCCACTCGTTCAACGCCGCCGCCATGTCCGGTTTGTGCGCGTAGGGAAGCGCGATGTATCGGTCGATACCCGCCGCACGCAACTCGGCCTCCATCGCCTCGCGCTCGGTCGGGTGGTCGAAGGTCCACCCCGCCTCCGCCGACAGCGATTTCCGAATCGCCGCCATCAGTCGCGGCGGCATCAGGTGGACGTGTGCGTCGATAGTTCCCGAAACGGCCATACACCACGATTGACGGGCGAGTCGTTTGAAGGATTGGGTCGTGCCCCAGTCACGCCGCTATCGTCGTTCGCCTTTTC
Source organism: Haladaptatus sp. W1 (assembly GCF_001723155.1). Lineage (NCBI taxonomy): Archaea > Methanobacteriati > Methanobacteriota > Halobacteria > Halobacteriales > Haladaptataceae > Haladaptatus > Haladaptatus sp. W1. Next base: position 2,200 of record NZ_MEIH01000301.1, on the reverse strand, counting down.
CCCGAACGATTTACCGCCTCCCCGCTTTCCCCCCGTATGCGACTCGATGACCTGTTCGTCCTCGACTGCTCCAGACTCCTACCCGGGCCGTACGCGACGCAACTCCTCGCCGACCTCGGCGCGACGGTGGTCAAAATCGAGGAACCGGGCCGCGGCGACTACGCCCGGTCGATGGAACCCATCGGCGAGAGCGGCTTCGGGGAGATATTCGAGGCGGTGAACCGCGGCAAACAAAGCGTCGCCCTCGACCTCTCAGACGACGCCGGACGCGAGGCGTTCTACGAACTGGTCGAGGCGGCGGATGTCGTCTTCGAGACGTTCCGCCCTGGCGTCGCGGAGCGGTTGGGAATCGACTACGAGACGCTGACCGAGTACAACGAGGAACTCGTCTACGTCTCGCTTTCGGGCTACGGCCAGACGGGACCGAACGCGGACCGAGCGGGCCACGACCTGAACTACGCCGGACTCACCGGCCTCCTCGACATGACGCGCCCGGACGAGGACTCGAAACCTGCGATTCCGGGCTACCCGATGGTGGACATGGCGAGCGGCCTGTTCGCGGCCTTCGGAATCGTGAGCGCGCTGCTCTCCCGGGAACGCGGGGCGAGCGGTACACATCTCGACATCGCCATGACCGACGTGATGCTGTCGTTCGCACAGGTGTTCGCCGGGAGCGCGTTCGCCGGGGAGACCCCCCGTCCGGGGGAAACGCTGCTGACGGGCGAGTTCCCCTGCTATGACGTTTATCGCACCGCCGACGACCGCTACCTCACGGTCGCCGCGCTCGAACCGAAGTTCTGGACGGCGCTCTGTACCGCCATCGACCATCCCGAACTGATAGACGAGCACCTGAGCGACGACCCGGCGGTTCGGACGGCCGTGCGCGACACCCTCCGGGACACTTTCGAAGAGCGGACGATGGTCGACTGGCTCGCCGAGTTGGACGACGTGGACACGGCCGTCGGCGGCGTTCACACCGTAACCGAAGCCTTCGACCACGAACAGGCACGCGAACGCGGGATGGTCGTCGGTTCGAACGACGCCCCGCCGCGAATCGGCTTCCCGGCCTTCGAATCCGACGAGCGGTCGGTTCCGACTCGGCTTCCGAACCACGGCGAACACACCGAATCCATCCTCCAGGAGGCCGGGGTGTCCGCCGAGACGCTCGCGCGGTTGACCGACGACGACGGGGAGAACTGACCGGTTTCGGTTTCGCGTTCGTCGCCCGACGGCGGGCGGTGGATTATTGACACTCCCCGAGAGAGGTGAGTGTAGTGACACGAGCTACCATCGTCGGGGGCGGAATGACTTCGTTCGGCCCGCACGACCAACCGCTGGAGGAACTGTTCGCGGACGCCGCGTTCGCGTCGATGGACGATGCGGGCATCGCTGGCGACGAAATCGACGCCTTCTACCTCGGCAACGCGCTGGGCGGCCAGACCGAATCCGACACCCACCTCGCGCCGAAGCTGGCGACCCACATCGGGTTGCAGGGAATCCCCTGCCAGCGGTTCGAGGACGCCTGTGCGACCTCCTCGAACGCGTTCAAACACGCCGTGCAGGCGGTCGAATCCGGTGTCCACGACGTCGCCTTGGTTGGCGGCGTCGAGCGCTGTACCCCCGAGACGGGACTCGGGACCGGCGAGATGACACGCATCTTCGCGGGCGCATCCCACCGCCAGTACGAACAACCGACCGGGTTGACGTTCCCCGGCGTGTTCGCGCTCCTGACGAAGCGACACATGCACGAGTACGGCACGACGGAAGAGCAACTCGCCGAAGTCGCCGTCAAAAACCACCACCACGGCCAGTCCAACCCGAAGGCACATTTCGGCCGCGACACCGACGTCGAGTCGGTGCTCGAAACCCCCATCATCGCGGATCCGTTCCACCTGATGGACTGCTGTCCGTTCTCCGACGGTGCATCGGCGGTCCTCGTCGTCTCGGACGACCTCGCCGACAGTTTCGCCGGTGAACCCATTTCCGTGACCGGCGTCGGACACCGAACCGACGCGGTGCCGCTCGCGGACAAGACGTCGCTTCCCGAAACCCGGGCGGCCCGCGACGCGGCCGCAGAAGCCTACGAACAGGCCGGAATCACCGCGGCCGACGTGGACGTCGCCGAGGTCCACGACTGTTTCACCGGGCAGAGGTGCTGGCCATCGAGGCGCTCGGTCTCTTCGAGGACGGAACCGGCGGG
>NZ_MEIH01000300.1:0-2324 GCF_001723155.1 Haladaptatus sp. W1 | reverse complement strand
GGTGAACCCATTTCCGTGACCGGCGTCGGACACCGAACCGACGCGGTGCCGCTCGCGGACAAGACGTCGCTTCCCGAAACCCGGGCGGCCCGCGACGCGGCCGCAGAAGCCTACGAACAGGCCGGAATCACCGCGGCCGACGTGGACGTCGCCGAGGTCCACGACTGTTTCACCGGGGCAGAGGTGCTGGCCATCGAGGCGCTCGGTCTCTTCGAGGACGGAACCGGCGGGCGTGCGGCGGCCGACGGCGAGACGTACATCGACGGCGAGATGCCCGTCAACCCGAGCGGCGGCCTCAAGGCGAAGGGTCTTTTCGGGGAAACCGGTGCTGTTCGTCGGGGGAGCCATCGGCGTCGGGTTGGTCCTCTTTTCCGGAATCGTCAGCTATCGGGAGGCTCGAAACCGAGGAAAATAATTTTCCTACCGATACCCGTTCGGTTTTGTATGGATGATGTCGAACTACAAAAACGACTTCGCCGAATCGAGCACCGACAGTATCTCATTCTCTCCCTGCTCGTCGTTCCGTATCTCGCCGAACTGGTCGGTGTTTGGGTCGCCGGTCTATTCGCCATCGTGGCCGGATTCGCTGCCTTCACGATAGTCGTCATCCACCGTCTAAACGACCGGAACACGGCAGGAGGGTAATCGATATTCAGAATCAGCGCCGACTCGGGGTGCCCATCTCGTAGTCTGAAGAGAGGTCCAGCAGTCGCTCGACCATCGTCGGAAGCGTTCGCAAGCGGACGGTGTTCTCCTCGTGGTCGATTTCGATGAGTCCCGCATCGGCTAACTTGGGGAAGTGAGCGTGCCTGAGACTCGTCATCACACGGTCGTGTGTCTCGGCCGTGACTTCCATTCCGTCCGTTTCGTTGACGATAATTTCGGCCAGCGCGTCGTGGTGAACCGCGCCGTCGAACGTTTCGAGAAGGTGGTAGAGAACGAGACGACGGCGATAATGAGAGAGAACGTCGAACGAACGACTCAGTGGGGGTCCGTGGTCCATTACACATGCTTCCTTTGCCTCCCGAGGGGTTTGTCCGCTGGTTTACGTCTCAAATCTTTATATAGTGTCCTCTGTCACGCTGTTCTCGACCAGCGCGGCGGTCCCTTTACGCAGGCGGACCGACAGTGCTTGCGCGCTAATGTCGAATTCCTCGGCGAGTTCTTCGAGCGTCGTCCGTCGCGGTACGTCGAAATACCCTGCTTCCAGCGCCCGGCGGAGCGTTTCGTGCTGGAGTTCCGTCAACTCCATCCCGCCGGAGTCGTCCCCGCTGCTGTACAGCGCATCGACGGAGAGGGTGTCGTAGTTGTCCTGCCACCAGTCGACGAACGAAGCGAATGCATCGCGGTCGGGAAACCGGAATCGGACCTCCCACCCGTCCCGCGTCCCGACCGCATCCAGCAGGACGCCGCCGAGGTCGACCCACACCTGATTCGACGACGCGGCACTCACCGCTTCGGAGTAGTTCGCACGATAGAGCCGACGGTCGTCGTCCTCGGCGAGCTGTTCGAACTCCGCAATCGACGAATCGTCCGCCATGGCCGCTTCGAACCCGTCGTGGTCGTCACCGTGAGCCCAGAACAACAACTGGACGGTTTCCTCCGAACCGACGCTCCGCTCGCGCTCCACCTCGATAGTCACGTCGGGATGCGCCGCAAGTGTAGATTCGAGAACAGGTGTTTGCATGGTGATTTCGGCGATTATCACATGTCCTCCCAAACGGTGAGGAGATAAATCTTTCATGGTATCGCCAATTTTCGATTTCGTTCCAAGATTTGCAGGTTTTTGTGTGTGTGGTGTTGAAACTGAATGGTTTCACTCGATGACTCGAGCGATTTCGGACGGGAGCAGTTCGGCGCACCCCGACAGAATTTGAACCTGGCGTCGATGCCAGTAATCCTCCGGACGCAGATATGTAGGACGAAGCGAACGAAGTGACGCCGTAAAGGCAGGTGCTAGAACACCTACCTCGTTTACTCCGGACAGTCACCGAAACCTGTTCGACAGGGATTCTCCGCGAGAAAAGCGTACCGCTCGGCGACCGCTCCACGGGGGCGACCATCGTCTCGATGATGATGAGGCAGTCGAGAATGGACGTAAAATACTCGCTGCCATCATTCTCCCTCAACTCCTCAGCGAACCAGACGGAGATTAACATGCTACCGAAGTTCCGGTGACAGGGTTTCGTGGCAACATCAGTAAAGAGAGTTCAGCACCGTTTCACGAAGCCTCGTTAAAGCAGCCCACACCGCAATCCGGTGTGACGAGTACGTCGGCAACTTCTCCACGCGGTTGAAAACTCGGAAGAACAAGAAGATTGCTA
>NZ_MEIH01000299.1:0-14478 GCF_001723155.1 Haladaptatus sp. W1 | reverse complement strand
TGGCGCACGTTGCTTTCAAGCGCCACTTCCTTCGGGTCGAACGACGGAAGATACATGAGCGACCCGGGCTTGTATTTGCGGAGCGCTTCCGCCGGATTCTCCGACGGAATCTCGCTGGCGGCCATCTGCGTCATCTGTCCCACCTTCTCTTCGAGCGTCATCTTGTCGACGAGGTTCGTCACCCGGTCGCTGGGCGCGGTCCGACCGGTGGCAACCGCCGATTCACCGATGTACCCCGCGAGGGCCGCTGCCAATGCGATTCCTCCGGAATGCTGCATGAAATCCCGCCGCGACGAACCATTTGTGGTATCCTTTCGCATGCTCCGAAACCTGAGAAAGGTGAGTGGATAAAATTTTTTCTCTACAAAATATTAATTTCCCATGATTAGATGGATTTTTTGAACAATACCGACTAATCACCACCACACTCGATAAAATGGAGACTACCGATGCCACCCGAAAATCGCTATCGAGGGTGAGCGCGGCCGATTCAGGTCACTCGATTTCGAGCGTGCCGTCCGTGTCGTCTTGCCCTTCCTTCCATTCGAGTTCGAACTCGACGCTGAGTTCGTTTCGGCCGGAGGCCGAACTCTCCCGTTCGGCCTTCACTTCGAACGACGGGCGACTCGGCGGGTCGAGCGTCACCGATTGACCGCCCGCGGTCAACGTGATGGCTTCCCCGCCGTCGAGTTTTGGCGAACGCGCAGGGACTCACCGACCAGAAGAAGGTGATGACGACCACGGGGTCGTTCCAAGTCATTCGCGGGGCGCTCGGCGAGAAAGCCGACGGAGTTTACAGCGGGACGCGATACGTCCCCAAAATCGACGCGGGCGACAATCAGGAGTTCGTCGAAGCGTACAAGAGCGCCAACGATAGCGAACCCGGCAACTTCGCGCGGGTCGCGTACGACTCCATCCGCATGGTCGCAAACGGGATCAAGGAGGCCGGAAGCACCGACCCCGACGACGTTGCCGACACGCTCGGCGGACTGAAGATGCAGTCCCTCTTCGGGGAGAACGAGTTCCGGAGCTGTGACCACCAGGCGAAAAACCCGGTCTGGGTCGGACAGAACGTCTACGAGAGCGGCCCCATGGCCGACGTGAAACTCATCGAAAAGGTGAGCGGCGACGACGCGATACCGCCGTGTGACCAAACCGGCTGCCAGCTCTGATATGGCGGGGGTATTCTTCGAACAACTCCTGAACGGGCTAACCATCGGCGCGGTGTACGTCCTGTTAGCGGCCGGTCTCTCCATCATCTTCGGCGTGATGGACGTCATCAACTTCGCCCACGGGGAGTTCTTCGCGCTCGGCGCGTACCTCGCGGTCGCCATCGTCGCCGTCGGCACCGGCGGCGGCATGTTCTGGCTCGCGTTGCTCGTCGCGCCGCTCGTCGTCGCCCTCATCGCGGCGGTCATCGAGCGCGGCACCATCCGCCCGCTCTACGGCCGAAACCCGCTGTACCACATCCTCCTCACGTTCGGGTTGGTCCTCATCTTCGAGGACGTCATCTCGTTCGTCTGGGGGGACAACGCCAAGCAGTTCGCCCAGCCACCGCTCCTCCGCGGTCCCGTCGATTTGCTCGGGTTCAGCTACTCCAAGTACAACTTCTTCGTCATCGCCATCGGCGTCGTGATGGCCGTCGGAACGTGGCTCCTGTTGAATCGCACGCGGTTCGGCCTCGTCGTTCGCGCTGGTGCACAGGACCGCGAGATGGTTCGTCACCTCGGCATCGACATCGACCGCTACTACACGTTGGTCTTCGCTTTCGGGGCGTTCCTCGCCGCGCTCGCCGGAATCGTCCTCGGCGCGAAACAGAGCGTCAACCCGGGGATGGGAAACTCGGTCATCATCCCTGCCTTCGTCATCGTCGTTCTCGGCGGATTGGGCAGTTTCCGCGGTGCGGTGGTCGGCGGGTTCGGCGTCGGCCTCATCGAGACGTTCCTCCGGAGTCCGCCGTTCGGCTTGGACGCGTTTCTGCCGAACCTCGAAGGCTTGGTCATCTTCCTGCTGATGATCGGGGTCTTGCTCGTTCGCCCGCAAGGGTTGTTCGGCAACCCCGAGTGGGAGTCCTCGGACGGCGGCGGCGAACTGCTGACCGGCGGCGGTGGCGGCGTGTTGGACGGTCAAACGCGCTTCCGTCTCGGCGCGCTCGTCGTCGCTCTCCTCGCGCTCGCACCGCTCGGAATCGGCGTCCTCTACACCTCCTACGAGGTGAACTCGCTGCTCCTGACCACGCTGGTCTGGGCGCTGTTCGCGTTGAGCCTCGACTTCGTGATGGGCTACGCCGGACTTGTCTCGCTGGGTCACGTCCTCTTCTTCGGATTGGGCGCGTACAGCACCGTCCTTACGGTCGAAAACGGGATGCCGTCCGTCTTCGTCGCCTTGGGCGTCGGGATGGTCGTCGCGGCCCTCGTCGCGTGGGCCGTCGGCCACCTCTCGATTCGCGTCTCCGGCGTGTACTTCTCGATGATCACCCTCGGCTTCGCGGAACTGTTCTTCCAACTCGTCCAGAAGGTCGGCTTCACGGGCGGCAGCGAAGGGCTGTTCGGATTCGACCCGGTGTACGGACTCACGAGCGGGCCGGAGGTCGGCGACGTGTCCCTCCTCGGCGACATCGAACTGTACTACTACTTCGTCCTCGCCGCGGTCATCGGGTCGTACCTCCTCGCCAGACGGATGATGAACGCGCCGTTCGGGAGCGTGCTCCAGGGCATCCGCGAGAGCGAGGAGCGCGCCTCGTTCATCGGCTACGACGTGACCGCCTACAAGCGTCGCGCGTTCGTCGTCAGCGGCGGGTTGGCGGGGCTCGCAGGCGGTCTGTCGGCGATTCACACCGGCGGCGTCTCGCCGTCAGTCTTCGCGTGGATAAACTCCGGCGAGGTCATCGTGATGACCATCCTCGGCGGGATGGGTACCCTGTACGGACCGATGATAGGTGCGGGCGTCTTCTTCGGCCTGCAGGAACTCCTGCAGTCGTTCACCGAACAGTGGCAGGGAATCCTCGGCGTCGTGTTCGTGCTCTTCGTCATCTACGTGCCGGAGGGTCTCGTCTCGGTACCGGCGATGCTTTCCCGACACACCAACGACGAGACCGGCGGCGGTCCCGAACCGGTCGCGGAACCCGACTCGGAGGTGAGCAACTGATGGCGCTCCTCGAAACCACGGACCTGACGCGACAGTTCGGGAACCTCGTCGCCACCGACGACGTGAATCTCGCCGTTGAAACGGGCGAGTTTCGGAGCGTTATCGGCCCGAACGGGGCCGGGAAGACGACGCTGTTCAACCTGATTTCCGGCGCACTCTTTCCCACCTCGGGGACGATCACGTTCGCGGGCGAGGACGTCTCCCGACTCCCGCCGCACGAACGGGTTCGTCAGGGTATCGGGCGGTCGTTCCAGATAACGACGGTTTTCAGCGGTCTCAGCGTTCGTGAGAACGTCCGACTGGCCGCACAGTCCGGGCAGCGTTTCTCCCCGCGACAACGACTGTTCCACCCGACGGACGACTTTCCCGCTGTCGAAGAGCGCGTCGAGGAGGTCCTCTCGCAAATCGGCCTGACGGAACGAGCGGACGAACGCGCCTCCGCGCTGGCCTACGGCGACCGACGGCGACTGGAAATCGGCTTGGTGCTCGCCACGGACCCGCGGGTCGTCCTGCTGGACGAACCGACCGCCGGGATGAGCGTCGAGGAGACGCGGGCGACGATGGAACTCATCGACGACGTACTCGCCGACCGGACGGTGTTGCTCATCGAACACGACATCGACCTCGTGATGAACGTCTCCGACCGAATCACGGTGCTCAACCGCGGCCGCGAACTGGCGACCGGAACGCCGGCGCAGGTGGCGGCGAACGACGAGGTGCAGGCCGCGTACCTCGGAGGTGTTCGGACCTGATGCTCTCCATCGACAACCTGCGCGCGGGGTACGGCGAAACGGAAGTGCTCTCGGGCGTCTCGCTCGACGTCTCGGAGGGCGAAGTCGTCGCCCTCATCGGTCGAAACGGCGTCGGGAAGACGACCACGCTTCGCTCGATTACGGGCGCGCTGACGCCGAGGTCGGGCACGATACAGTTCGACGGCGAGGACATCACCGGCTGTTCCCCCGTCGAATCCGTCAAGCACGGTATCGCGCTCGTCCCCGAAGAGCGACGGGTGTTTCCCGGTCTTACGGTCCGTGAAAATCTCTCCGTTGGCGCTCTCGGCGGGAACGATAGCGCGCGGCGAAAATCCGTCGAGGAGGTCCTCTCCGCGAGCGCGTTCGAAAACCTACAAGAACGCAAAAACAGCCGCGGCACCGACCTCTCCGGCGGCGAACAGCAGATGCTCTCCATCGCCCGGGCGCTGGTCTGTGGCGCGGATTTGCTCATGCTGGACGAACCGACTGAGGGCCTCGCCCCCCTCATCGTCGAACGCGTGGAGGCGCTCATCCGCGACCTGAACGAGGAGGGAATTACGGTCTTCCTCGTGGAGCAGAACGTGGCCGTCGCGCTCTCGCTGGCCGACAGGGTGTATCTCCTCGACCAAGGGCGAATCGTCTTCGAGGGGACCCCGGAGGAGTTGGAGGCGAACGAGGAACTGATGGACAGACACCTCGGAATCAGCGTCTAAGCGCATCTTTCGTCCGATTCTATTCCAGACCTCCTTCCCCGACTCGACTCCCGTTGACGAACAACTCCCGTGGCGGACGCCGGTTTTCGTGGTAATCGTCGTGGTACTCCATCAACTGGAAGAGCGCGCCGCTCGGGTTTCGCGGCGAGACGAACGCCTCCGTCCACGTATCGAACTCGGCTCGGTCGATGACGCGAATCCCGTGTTCGCGGAGCGATTCGATGACGGCGTCGATGTCGGCGACTTCGAGCGTGACGTGGTGCAGCCCTGGTCCGTGTCGGTCGAGAAAGTCCGTGAGGAAGGTGTCGTCGGCTATCGGTTCGATGAGTTCGAGTCGGGAGGCGTCGCCCAACCGATAGTACGCCCACCGAAACCGCTCCTCGACCGTTTCGACCGAAAGCCGCTCGCAGCCGAGGGCGAGCAAAATCGGTTCGGCGTCCTCGATGGATTCGACGGCGATGCCGACGTGGTCCACTCGAATTGGCGTGTCGTGTGTGTTCATTGCCCATGACAAAGGAACGGATCATCTTGAACGTGTAGGCGACAATCTATCACGGACGATTCGGGAAATTACATAACGCCGCTCCGTGTACGGTTTCGCATGGGGTTCTATCAACGCGATTTCATGGAAGGGACGCGCGGAACGATGAGCGTCGATTGGGAGGAACGAATCGACATGCAGCGGATGCGCGAGGAGCGCAAGGAGCGCGCTCTCACTCGAATGCGCGAAGCGGGACTGGGGAGCATGCTCCTCATCAACGACCCGAACGTCCGCTACGTGACGGGGCTCGCCATGACGGGCGGGTCCGGCGCCGACCACTACACCCTACTCACCGAGGACGGCGATATCGTCCACTGGGACACGGCGGACCACGCGAGCAACCAGCAGTTCAACTGCCCGTGGATTTCGGACATCCGCTACGCCTGCCCCGGTCTCGGAAACGTCCCGCGAGCGTCCGGGCGCGACTCCGCCCGCGACTGGTTGAAGGACAAGATGGCGGGACTCGTTTACGAGGCGATGGAGGAGTACGGCGTGGCGAAGGAACCGATGGGAATCGACATCGGCAACGCTCCCCTCATCTCGAAGTTCGAGGACCGCGGCGTGGACGTCCGCACCGACGAGTGCGCGAAGGTAATGGAGGACGCCCGCAAGGTGAAGACGCGCGACGAAATCGAGTGTCTGCGGATGGTCGCCGCGCTCTGTGAAGCGGGCTTCCAGCGCATCACGGAGACTGCAAAGCCGGGCGTCCGCGAGTCGGAAGTGTGGGGCGAGGCCACCCGCGAACTCTGGGGACTCGGCGCGATGGTCCAAGGCGGCTACGTCACCTCCGGCCCGAACACGTGGCCGAAACACCAAGCCAACACCACGGACCGCATCATCCGCCCCGGCGACATCGTGTACGCCGACTTCTACAACATCGGCTTCATGGGCTATCGGTCCTGTTACTACCGAACCTTCAGCATGGGCGAGCCGACGCAAGCCCAGCAGGACGCCTACGAAATCGCCCGCGACAACCTCTACGACGTGCTGGAACGCATCGAACCCGGCGCGACGACGGACGAGATTTGCAAGGGCTTCCCCGACATGGAGGGCGAACACGCCGACTGGTACGACGCCACCGACCACTGGCAGATGACGACCAACCACTGGGCGCACGGCCTCGGCCTCCAACTGTACGAAGTGCCGCTCATCTGGCGCGGCATCTCGCCGGACCACCCCATCGAAATCGAGGAGGGCATGACCATGGCCGTCGAGACGATGGAACCGGCGGACCGACAGGGCGTCCGCGTCGAGGAGATGGTCGTCGTCCGCGAGAACGGCGTCGAGATTCTCAGCCAGTGGCCCGTGGAAGAGATTACTCGAATCGATTACTGAGGTGAGAGTTGGGTTTTCCTCCCACTACGCGGTCAGTCGGCCTTCGAAGATTCGGCACTTCCAGCGGCACGTCCATCGATGTAGCCCCGAATTCCGCCGACGACTCGCGGCCACTTCACGAGGAGGAACCCACAGAGGATGGCGAGGAAGCCGCCGCCGGTCGTCGGGGTGAGTCCTTCCCCGAGGACGAGCCAGCCAAAGACGGCGGCGAAGGGTGGGATGACGTACTCGATGAGTCCCATCTCTATCGGGCCGAGGCGGTGGAGCAGGCGGAAGTAGACGAGGAATCCCAGCGCGCCGGGAACGACGGCGAGGTAGAGCACCCAGACGAACGAACTCGTCGTCGGCGTGGCGGCGGCGAAGCCTTGTCCCGGAACGACGAACGCCGCGGCGTCGAGCGCCAGCGCGCCGACGGCGAGCATCCACGCTTGGAGGGACAGACCGGAGAGTCCGGCGTCGTCCTCGTCGGTGAAGACGGCCCCGACGACCCACGCGACGGCGGCCCCGAGGACGAACCAGACGCCGACATCGCTAAAGAAGTTGCCTGCGCTCGGGTTTGCGATGAGGACGACGCCGACGAACCCGAGGACGACGCCGACGGCACCCCGTGCGGAGATCGACTCCTCCGGGCGGAACGCCGAGGTGACGACGGGTGTGAGAACCGGGACGAGACCGAGGAGGGTCGATGCGACGGCGCTCGTGACGTACACCTGCCCGGCGAAGAGGAGCGCGTGATGCAGGCCGATGTTGAACACGCCGCCGACGAGGACGGGCGTCCAGTCACCTCGCCCATGCGGTCGGAGCGAGCGCCCGGTCGCGGCGGCGACGGCGAAGAGGACGAACGCGGCCAAACTGAAGCGGACGGCGGCGAGAGCGACCGGCGGAAACCCGTCGAGCGCCGCCTTCGTCGCGGGGAACGCGGTCCCCCACACGGCGGCGAGCGAGAGATAAAGAGCGATGTCACGACGGCTAGCCATTATCGGCATCTGGTCGTTGGTACTTAGATGGGTTTCGATACGAAACGATAAGGCGAGCGAAGCCCAATTTTGGGAGAATTGTAGTCGCGGTGGTCGTCTCTTCGAAAATTCCCACAACGCTCGGCGCGGAAGACCGTCGATTTCTGTGTGGTTGCGATTGCTCGGACGCAACCTTTGAAACCCCCGCCCGCTCACGGTCGCCTTCATCCCCGATTCCTAATCACGAACCATTACGGTCCCGCGACCGAAACCCATTCCGCATGAGCACGCCGCACTACCGCGAACAGGTCGAGGCAGCCTATCCCGAACTCCAGTCCATCGAGGACGACGAATTGCGCGAGAAGGTCATCGAGGCGTGGGTGCTCGGCCTCGAACGCGGCGGGTGGAAGGACATCGAGGACATTCCCTACGCGTGGAACATCCACGAGAAGACGAACGTGGAGCACGTCCGTGGCGTGACGCGCATCGCCATGCGCTCGGCGGAAGAACAGCGCGAGTTCCACGGTGCCGACCCGGACGAGGATACTATCATCGCGGCGTGTCTGCTCCACGACGTCGGCAAGTGCTACGAGTACGTGGATTTCGCGGACGAGGACCAACTGCTCGACCCCGACCCGACCTACGCCACGGAGGAGATTCCCCACTCCCTGTCGGGGTACGCCCTGGCCCACGAGGTCGGCTGTCCGATTTCGGTCCAGCGCGCGATTCCGCACTTCCTCGGCGAGATTCCGACGCGCACGCTGGAAGCCGAGTTAGTCAAGAGCGCGAACTCTGCGAGTTCGAACGCCATCACCCAGTCCGCGATGGGCATCACGCTCCAAGAGTGGGTCGAGAAGTACAGCCAAACGCAGTGAAGTCCGACGGCACTCGGACTCAGAGCCACTTCCGACGGGACGATACGATGTCAACACCGGGGCTGTAGTAGCAAACCGGGTCCCCGTCCGGGTGGGCGAAGTTGTTCGCCCGGAAAATCTCGTTCACGCCGAACTCGAACGTCGCCGGGCGGAGTGACCACACGTCGTGGTCCACGTTCGCGTACCCTATTTTTCCGCCCCGCCCGCCGACGTAGAACCGATACCGCTCGGTGAGGAACGTCGCCAGCGAGTCGGGGCCGGCGTCGAGTCGCTCCCCGGTCGGTTCGTAGCGCACGTCGAACCGCAGCGGTTGGTCGCCGGGATGGGCGCGACGACTCCGGAATCGAACCGTCCCGTCCCGTTCCGCCATCTCGATGGTCGCGTTGTAGTATGGCAGTCCGAAGGCGAGACGGGCACCGAGCACGGACAGCAGACCGTCCGCGTCGAGGCTGTAGAAGAAGACGGCGGGTCGGTCCTCCCCCGGAACGGTGACGTAGGTTCGGAGGTTGAGTTCGGGCAAAGACACGCCGACGGCGGCAGGAAGCCTTCGCGGACGAACCGCGACGTTCGTGAAGGGGACGACGCTGAGCCACGCCTTCCCGTCGTACGTGTCCACCTCCAATCCTTCTGGAAGTCCTCGCTCCACGATTTTCGGTTCGACTGGCCAGTTGGCGAACAGCAGTCGTCGCCATCCCATCTCGACGCCGAGCATTGGGAAGTACTTGGAAGCGGTCGCAAAAAGCAGTTCCGTCGCCCGATTGTCCTCTCAGACCGTCTCCAACCCGTTCTCCTCCCGGAGCACGTTGATGTACGACCGGAACCCGCTCTCCAGGTCGTAGCGCGGTTCGTAACCCAAATCCTCCTGAATCGCGGTCATGTCGAGCTTTTGGGTCCACGGGAGTTCGCCCTCGTCGGACACCTCCAAGTCGGCGTCGGGCACGATTTTCTCGACCGTCTCGGCGGCCTCACGAATCGTCGCCACGGTGCCGCGAACGTTGTAGACACGCTGGTTCAGGTTCTCGTCCGGCGTGAACGCCGCGCGGCGGAACGCCTGTGCGATGTCTTCGACGTGCTGCCAGTCGATGACTTGATCACCGTACTCGACGCTGAACGGTTCGCCGAGTGCGGGTTTTTCGATGATGTTTGCGAGGAACGCGGAGCCACCCGTTTCGCGGTACGGACCGTAGGCGACGGTCGGTCGGAGCGCGACGTGCGAGAGGTCGTGGTCCTCGAAGTACACCCTCGCTTGATGTTCGTTGAACTCCTTGCTCGCACCGTAGAGTGTATCGGGATACACGAGGTCGTCCTCGGTCACCCAGTCGTCATCGTAGTTTGCGGGCGGCGCGAACACGGCGGCGCTGGACGCCCACGCAACGCGCTCCACTTGATCGGAGAACGTGCGCGCCGCCTCGAAGATGGTGTTCGTGCCGCGAACGTTCACGTCGATGGCGAGGCGCGGATTCTCGCGCGCCGTCGTCGTGAGCAGCGCCGCGAGGTGAACGATTCGCGTCGCACCCGTCTCGCGCACCGCGCGGAACACGTCCGTCGAGTCGGTGATGTCGCCGCGTCGAATCTCCACGTCGTCCGCGATGCCGAGTTTCTCCAAGATGCGCGTGTCCGTCGAAAGGTCGTAGGCAACCACGTCGTGGCCGTGGTCGAGCAGTTCCTTTGCCGTGTACGACCCGATGAAGCCTGTCCCGCCAGTGACGAGCACCGTCTCGCTTTGCGCCATGGTTTTTTACTCTCCGGCTGGCAAGAAAAGGTTTCCTTCCTGTTTTTTCGTGATGGGGTTCGAAAACCGCCGTACATTCTTACGTGATGGCGCGGAATTTCCGTTCGATGAAACTAGGTGAGGACCGACTCGAACGTCACGTCAACGAACTCGGAGTGAAACGATACTATGACGAACTCCAAAGCGCGTGACGCCGAAGAACGACGAGCGTTCATCAAGCAGTGGGCCGAGTACGTTCGCACCCACGACGACGAGGAGTGGTCGCGCCAGCAGAAGACGGTCGTCGATTCGCAACTCCAGTCCGCGAGGGAACTCGCCGCGAAGGGTGAAACCGACCCCGCCGAGTTCGTCCGAAAGCGGGACAAAATCGCCCGGAAAAACGCCGACTGATTTTACTCGTGTAGTCCGCCGGTTTCGGCGTAGAACGACGATTCTAACTGTTCGGCCATGTCCTCCTCGCGGTCGATTCGCGCGTCGATGACGAACGGAACGTCGCTCTCTTTCCCCGTTCGAAGCGCGTCGGCTAGTTCTTCGGGGGTCACCGCCCGCGTCCCGTCTGCGCCGAAGCCCTCGGCGACCGTGACGAAATCCGTATCGTGGAATTCGACGCCCGCGATGTCGCCGTCTTCTTCCTGCATCTGGCGCACCATGCCGAGACTGGTGTCGTTCAACACGACGAACGTCGGCGCGACGCCGTTCTCGACGGCGATTTCGACGCTGGTCATGGTCATGGTGAAGCCGCCGTCGCCCGCGACGCCGATGACGTCCTTGTCGGTGGTGATGGCGGCGCTGACCGCGGCCGGGGCGGACCACCCCATTCCGCCGACGCCGCCGGACCCGAAGTACGTCCGGACGGCGGGCGTCTGGAGGTAGTTCAGCAGCCAGAATCGGTTGTTGCCCGAGTCAGCCGTGACGATGGTGTCCTCGTCCACCATCGCTTCGATTTCCTTCACGGCGCGCTGGGGTTTGATGGGCGAGGCGTCGCTCTCGCACGTCTCGGTGAAAAACGACTCCCGCGCGGTTTCCGCTCGGTCGCGCGCCCAGTCGTTGTCGGCGCTTCCGGCATCCGATAGCGCCCGAAGGCTCTCCTTCGCGTCGCCGATGAGTCCCACGTCGGCGGGGTACACCCAGCCCGCGTTTCGCGTGTCGATGTCGGCGTGGATGATGGTCTGTTCGTCCGGGCGGATGAACGAGGGTGCCTGCCAGTTGGTGTCCATCGGGTTCATCCGGCAGCCGACGACGAGCAGGGTGTCGGCCTCGCTGACGACCCGATTCGCGCCTTCGTGGCCGAACGAGCCGATGACGCCCGCCGCGAGGTCGTGCGTCTCGGGAATCGTCGATTTGCCGAGATAGGAGGTCGTAACGATTGCATCGTACGCGTCCGCGACGTCCCGAAGTTCGTCGTAGGCCCCCGCCGAGTGGACGCCGTTCCCGGCGACGATGACGGGACGCTCTGCGGATTCGAGGGCTTCGACCGCCGCGCTCACGTCGCGGTCGGTCGGCTTGGACTCCCAGTTTCGAACCTGCTCCTCGCTGTCCCAGACAGGTGGTATCGGGTTTTCGGGGACGTCATCCGTGATGGCGTTGCCGTCGAGGATGACGGCCGTCGGTCCCGACCGGCCCGCCGTCGAGTGCTTGAACGCGAGTTGGACGCTTCGTATGGTCTCGGTCGGCGTGCGCGGGAACCAGTGTTCTTTGGTCACGCCGTCCAGAATCTTCGGGAGCGAGAGCCCGCCGTAGTCGCCGCGTGACTGCTGATAGGGCGCGAGCGTCGAGTAGTCGCCGCGCTCGCTCGCTTCGGTCAAGACCACCATCGGTGAGGAGGCGAGCCGGGCCTCCATCTGTCCGATGACGCCGAGGCTCCCTATCCACGGTCCCTGTCCGGCCAGCACGGCGGGCTTGCCGTGGAGGCGGCCGTACATCTCGGCCATCACGCTCCCCTCGCGTTCGTCGCGCGGGCGAACCACGTCCACGCTCGACTCAGGGAGGTCGTCGAGCAACTCGATGACGCGCCCGCCCGGATAGCCGAACACGTACTCCACGCCCAGCGATTCGAGGACGGAAACCAGCGCTTCGCTCGTCGTCTCTCCCGCACCGTCGTCGAGGCCTGTCATGCTACTCGAATCCACCCGCTCTCGTCTCTTTGTTCTGTCGATTATCACGGTCGTTTCTGTAAAATCCGGCTCGATTCGGGCGACCGTTTATAATCAGGACCGGCTAGGGTGTCTTCAGTGAAGCGAAACGACCGAACCATCCTCGGCCTGACCATGCTGGCCCACGCGATGGTTCACACCTACGAACTCTCCCTTCCCATCCTCATCCCGGTCTGGCTCGTCGAGTTCGGCGCGTCGAAGGCCACGCTCGGGGTCGTCCTCTCGCTCGGCTACGCGCTGTTCGGCATCGGCGCGCTGCCCGGCGGCGTCCTCTCCGATAGCTACGGCTCCCGCCGACTCATCGTTGCCTGTCTGCTCGGCATGGGTGGGTCGTTTCTCCTCCTCTCGTTCGCACCGTCGCTCCCCGTCGTCGCGGTCGCGCTCCTGCTGTGGGGGACGGCGGCGAGCGTCTATCACCCGTCCGGCCTCTCGCTGTTGAGCACCGGCATCGAACCCGACGACCAGGGGAGCACCTTCGCGTACCACGGCATCGCCGGAAACGTCGGTATCGCCTTCGGCCCGTTGGCGACGACGCTCCTCCTGCTCGCGTTCGGCTGGCGGACCGTCGTCGGCGTCCTCGCGGTTCCCGCCCTCGTCGCCGCCGTGGTCGCATTTCGATCGTCCATCGACGAGACGGCGGCGGTCGAGACGGAAACGCGTGCGCGGGATTCGAGCGCGGAGCGAACCACCCGTACCGACGGCGGCCTCACCTCGATTTCGGACCTTCTCTCTGCCTCCCGGGCGCTCTTTTCGGGCTGGTTCGTCGCCGTCTTCGGCGTCGTCATGCTCTCCGGACTGTACTACCGCGGCGTGTTGACCTTCCTCCCGGACCTCCTCTCGGGCCTCTCGCTCTTCGCCCCCATCGATGTTGCCGGAAAATCGCTCGAACCGGCGCGCTACCTCTACGCCGGACTCCTCACCGTCGGGATGGTCGGACAGTTCGCGGGCGGCAAACTCACCGACCGCGTGGAAAACACCGCCGCCATCGCCGTCGCCTTCGGTACGTTGGCGCTCATCGCGCTCGTGTTCGTCCCCGCCGCGGACGCCGGGCTCGTCCCCCTGCTCGTCGTCAGTTTCGCGCTCGGATTCTGGCTGTTCGCGGTGCAACCGCTGTATCAGGCGACCGTCGCCGAGTTCACGCCGCCCGACGCCCGTGGGCTCTCTTACGGCTACACCTATCTCGGCGTGTTCGGAATCGGCGCGCTCGGTGCGGCCGTCGCTGGCTACGTGCTCCAGTACTACTCGCCGACGGTCCTGTTCCTCGTCCTCGCGGGATTCGCGACGGTCGCGTCACTACTCGGCGTCTTGCTCTCGCTTCGAGCGGAATCAGACCCCGTTTGAGTTGACGTGCTTGCCCACCTCTTCCATCACCTTCCGCTCCGCACGGGCGAGGTGTTCCCACGCCGTCGTGGACGCGATGCCGACGATATCGGCGATGTCCTCGATGCTGGTCTCCTTTTTCGGTTGGTAGTAGCCGAGGTCGATGGCCGTACCGAGCACCTCTCGCTGTCGTCCCGTGAGTTCGTGGACGACGCGCGAGAACTCCAACTGCTCCTGTTCGGCGACCGTCCCGAGTTCGACGTTTCGAACGAGGTCGGTCTCGTTCCCGGCGCGTTCGAGCGACTCGACGATTTCGTTCAGGTCGTCTGCGTCGTCCAGATACAACGTCCAGTGTTCCCACCCGGCGGTTATCGTCGCTCCGGTTCGGTAGTGGACGCCCAAGTCGGTCAACCGCTGTGAGATGCTGTCCCACTGGTAGCTGTCGATGGAGACGGCGACGAGGACGCGCGGAGCGTCGAGCGGCGTCAACGGGTCCACATCTAGTACGGGTTCCGCGGCCTCAAACTCGTCGAGGAAGCCCGCGATCGACGCTTTCGGGCCGGTTATTTCGACGATGCGTTTTCGCTCCGCGGCGCTTCCCGTCATCGACGAGACAGAGCGAATCGTGATGGCCGGATAATCGGCGCTGATGTCGCTCTCCGGCTCGCCGTGGTGACGTATCCGAAGCGTCACTTCTCGCATTACTACAATCGAGGAAATCGAATGTGTTGAACCTTTGTATCCATTCTAGCTACTTTTCTGAATCATAGAGCGTATGTTTTTCTCATTTTCTCCCTCGATTCTTTGGTAACCAGTCAAGGCCTGCGGAGACTACGCTCCTTACGGACACTGTTGTATCTGCACAGCACCTCGTACAACGTGGAACCAGATTCCCTGTGAAACGGTTGAGTCACCGTACAACTCAAAATCGTGTTTGTGCTGTGGACGCCGTGG